>CAZJYO010000199.1:0-5289 GCA_964550275.1 uncultured Chitinophagales bacterium | reverse complement strand
ACGCTGACGGGTTCATCCGGGAGCATTGTTCTTGAAAAGCGCGTCACCGTTCGGACACCGCCACCATTGCCGGGCGGTTCATTCACAGCGATTCCTGATTCGCTCCCTGCCGGTGGCGGTAACGTGACCCTGGTTTGGAATTCAACAAATGCGGCAGGTGCAACGATCAATCATGGTGTGGGCGATGTTGCCACATCCGGTTCGGTGACAGTATTTGTGCCGAGCGCAAGGACTTTTTCGCTGACGCTCAGCAATCAGACCGGAAGCCATGTTCTCAGTGTCCCTGTTCGCGTCGCAGGGAACCCCCCGCCGCCAAGCGGTACATTCAGCGCGACACCAGATTCGCTCCCGGCTGGCGGTGGCAACGTAACGCTCTCATGGACTTCATCCAATGCGACATCAGCCGTCATCGATCACGGCATCGGGCCTGTTCTCCTCAATGGATCGCTCACGATCAATGTCACGACGTCATCCGTATATCGTCTGACGCTTTCCAACGCGTCCGGGACCTTTGATCTGGCTGTCCCGATCACTGTCCCGGGTACAACTCAGCCCCCTTCGGGAACATTCGTCGTCACTCCGGATTCTCTTCCAGTCGGAGGGGGAACCGTGACGCTTGTGTGGGTATCGTACAATGCAACAAGCGCTTTTATCAATAATGGCATTGGCAATGTTCCTCTTAACGGATCTCATTCACTTTTTGTTTCCAACTCTACATCATTTGCCCTGACACTTTCTAACACAGCGGGGAGCCAGATGCTTAGTGCGTCCGTCCGTGTCGGAACTGCACCTCCGGCTCCGTCGGGCACATTCAGTGCAACACCGGACACGTTGCCGCCGGGGGGCGGGACTGTCAACCTTGCATGGACTTCCCAAAACGCAACAAGTGCGACGATTGACAACGGCGTTGGTCAGGTTTCTCTCAACGGTTCGTTTGCGATTCATGTGTCAGCATCCACCGTATTTCGCTTGACGCTCGCAAGCCCTTCGGGCAATTATGAACTCGCTGTTCCCGTTGTAGTGAATGGTGTGACGGAACCGCCGACGGGAACCTTCGTTGTTACTCCGGATTCCTTGCCTGCTGAAGGAGGAGAAGTCACACTGGTTTGGGTGTCGAACAACGCCGCGACTGCATCACTCAATCACGGGATAGGTTCCGTGCCTGTGAATGGTTCGCTTTCCGTATTTGTGGCTACGTCTCAGACATTTGTTCTCACTCTGGATAACGCGGCCGGCAGTCAAGTGGTGAGCGCAACGGTTCGCGTTGTAGGGACAGCCCCCCAGCCCTCCGGAACATTCAGCGCTTCACCGGATACGCTACCTCCGGGTGGAGGCAACGTGGTTCTTTCCTGGGCTTCCCAGTTTGCCACTTCCGCATCGATTGACAATGGGATTGGTGAGGTACCACTCAACGGATCGATGTCGGTTCCGGTAACCTCCACGACAATTTTCAGACTCACACTTTCCAATGCTACGGGAAGCCATGAGTTTGCCGTCCCGGTCTTTGTTCAGCATGCGACCCAACCGCCGACGGGCACATTCGTTGCGACTCCGGATTCACTGCCGCTTGGCGGGGGAGAAGTTGTTCTCGTGTGGCTTTCTTCAAACGCCCAAACGGCGTCCATCGATCATGGCATTGGGCCTGTCCCTGTCAATGGAGTGGAAACTGTTTTTGTTGCCGATACACGCACATACGCCCTGACCCTTTCAAATGAAGCAGGCAGCAGAATTTTCACAACGTCCATCAGAGTGGCGAATAGCAACCCCGTGCCGACAGGATCATTCAGTGCGTCACCGGATACATTTCCTCCGGGCGGGGGAAATGTGCGACTTTCATGGACTTCAACCAACGCCACAACGGCGTCCATTGATAATGGGATTGGATCAGTAGCGCTGAACGGTTCGTTAATGGTGCCGATCTCTGAAACAACCATATTCCGGCTGACGCTCAGCAGCGGCACAAGCTCCTATGAGATTTCCGTTCCAGTTGTTGTTCAATCGCCGTCTCAATTGCCGGCAGGGACATTTGTGGTCAGCCCCGATACTCTGCCCGCGGCTGGAGGCAATGTGACGCTTGTTTGGGCGTCCACGAATGCTCTTTCCGCCGCCATTGACAATGGAATCGGCACTGTTCCTCTCAGTGGATCGACCAATCTCAACGTCACGTCCTCGAAGAGTTTTCGATTGTCGCTCGCGAACAACGCGGGAACAACATCGCTCTCTTCATCAGTGATTGTTCTTGGAACTGATGCGCCGCCCATTGGTACGCTCATTGCTACACCGGATACACTTCCTGCCGGCGGCGGACCGGTTACCCTTATCTGGGTTTCCTCGAACGGTTCATCCGCTTCGCTGGATAATGGTATTGGTAATGTTGCGCTCAACGGTTCATTGACGGTGAATGTCGTTTCCACAAAAACATTCCGGTTGACCGTAAGCAATGCTTCAGGTTCCTATGTTACCAGCGTACGAATCCGTGTTGCAAACCCGGTAAATGTTCCGGGCGGAACCTTCATTGCCATTCCCGATTCGCTTCCTCCGGGTGGAGGGACAGTCCGGCTTATGTGGGTCTCAACAAATTCCACAGGAGCGTCCATTGATCATGGTATTGGTCCGGTAAACCTCACAGGTTACCGGCTTGTGTATGTCCCGTCATCCGACGTGTTCAGACTGACACTCTCAAACAATGTCACCAGTCTGACGCTTCCCGTCTCTGTGCGCGTCGGGGTTCCGCCTCCGCCACTGCCGACAGGAACCTTGACTGTCAATCCTTCAACTCTCCCGCCAGGCGGTGGCGGGGTAACGTTATCATGGACATCTTCCGGTGCTGATTCAGCGTTTCTTGATCAAGGAATTGGGAACGTTGCTCTCAACGGTTCGCGAACGGAGACCGTTGGGATCACCAAGACATTTACGCTGCGTCTGAAAAATCAATCCGGAAGCGTCACGGTTTCCCGTGAGGTGACGGTTGAACTGCCCAATGCAGGTCCGCAGGATATCACCATTTTTGGAACGCCTGATGTTTTGATTCCGAATCCAGGTGGAGCCGGTAACCCGGACATCAGCATCATACGCGATGGCAATACTCCGCCTTCCGGAAGCTCCAATCCGATGGAGCAGTATGATACGTACACAGGCGAAACGCGGGATCTTGATTGGGTGGGATACCAGTTTGGAACCCCGCAGACATTCAACAGCGTATCGTTCCAGGAAGGAATGCATTTTCCGACGGGCGGATGGTTCGATTCGTTCGGGGTTCAGGTGCTCATTGCGGGGCAGTGGGTAGATGTCACTAACTTTTCTTCATCACCGGTCTATGCCGGGAACAACAATGTGCATTACGAAACGCACGACCTCACGTTTACCCCGATTGTGGGAACCGGCTTAAGAGTTGCAGGGAGGCCGGGAGGGTCGGCAACATTTGTTTCTGTTGCTGAATTGCGTGTGATGCGCCTGAATGAACCGACACAGCCTCCGCGGATATCTTTTGTTGTAGTTCCGGACACGGTGCCGGTGGGAGGCGGCGATGTTACATTGCATTGGTCCATTGCCAATGCACAGTCAGCGAACCTTGTGGGAGATGCCGCGCCTGTTCCGTTGACAGGGTCGATGCCGGTTCATGTTGATGGAACCACCCGTTTTGAGCTGACCGCGCAGAATGGTAACGGCTCGTCATCGGCAGTGGTTCAGGTGACTGCCGGGCAGCCCGTGGAATACGCCCTCAGCAGGAATTATCCGAATCCCTTCAACCCGAGCACGCGCATTCTGTTCAGCGTGAAAGGAACCAACGAGGATGTTACGTTGATCATTTATGATATTCTCGGCCAGCGCGTAAAGACATTGTTTGAAGGAAAGATGGAAGAAGGAGCTCGCGTCGTTGAGTGGGATGGACTCGATGATTTGGGCAGACCGCAATCCACGGGAACGTATATCTATCAACTCCGTGCCGGAAGTTTTGTGGATTCGCACAAGATGCTACTGCTCAAGTAAAGTCATGAACGCGCAGTAGTCCCGCGTTGCTTGCGGGGTTGTTGCTCAAATAGCGCTATGATTGCGTAACAATCCCACGTTGTTTGTGGGGCTACTGCTTAAGTAAGGTTATGAACGTGGAGTAATCCCGCAGTCGGGCGTTTTTTCTCTTGGATGGAATCTTACCACTAAAGCACTAAGGCACACAAGTTTTCGGCTTGGTGCCCTGGTGTCTTCGTGGTGGATCTTCGTCAGGAAGATGATCGTAGCGAAGTGATTGGTATCCATGTCAAGGAAGGCGACACAGCTGCCGAGTGTCGCCTTCTTTTTCCGACACGTCTCAACTTCACGACTAAGTCTGCCGTAATTTGACTTGTGCCGTTCCTTCCCGTATTATTCTTCGTATGCAATCAACGGATTCGATCCTCCTTGTACGCCCGCGTCAATTCGGTTTCAATAATCAAACTGCATCTTCAAACGCATTTCAGTCTGATACGCGGGATGTGTCTCCCGATGAAATCCAACGGCTTGCGTTGTTTGAGTTCGATGCGATGGCCAAGACATTGCATGAAAGAGGCATTCGCGTTCACGTTGTAGATGATACTCCTACACCTGCAAAACCTGACGCAATCTTTCCGAATAACTGGGTGAGCTTTCATCCTGACGGCACCGTTGTTCTCTATCCCATGCAGGCCGCCAATAGACGGCTGGAGCGCAGGAAGGACATTCTCGAAACGCTCGCTCAATCGTACGAGATTCGGCGCACGATTGATATTTCCGGATTTGAACAGCAGGGGAAGTTCCTCGAAGGAACCGGAAGCATTGTATTTGATCATCTCAACAAAAAGGCATTTGCATGCCGATCACCGCGCACGGACGCGGATTTACTCAAATCACTGGCGACAACATTGGGATACACGCCTCTGATGTTTGATGCTGTCGATCGCAATGGAGTTCAAATCTATCATACAAACGTCATGATGTGTATTGGAACCGGGTTTGCGGTTGTGTGCTTTGAGAGTATGAAGAATGGGCATGAGTCACATATGGTTCGGGCATCCCTCGCAGGCCGGGTAATCGTCGAGATTTCACATGAACAGATGAATTGCTTCGCGGGGAACATGCTTGAGCTGAGAAAGCAGGCGGGCGAGAATCTTCTTGTTGTTTCAAATACGGCATGGAGCGGTTTGACGGAAGCGCAACGCGCTCAGCTTGCTGGTCTTTGCGAAGTGATGCCTATCCAAATTCCAACAATTGAGCGCGCAGGAGGAGGGAGTGTTCGCTGTATGATTGCCGAGCTATTTCTACCGAGGCTGAATC
>CAZJYO010000198.1:0-5310 GCA_964550275.1 uncultured Chitinophagales bacterium | reverse complement strand
CCCTCAACCTTGATATTCACGCCGGGAACCGGCTCATGTTCCTCATTTGCGATTGTCCCGCGAATGGCGCCGGGCCGGGTCTGGAACAACAAGGAGAATATTGCCGGGACGAGAAATGCGGTCAACATTAGAACGGAGGAGGAGGAAGGTTATCGAAGTCCACCATAATGTTCACATCAGCCAGGGTATCAGCCGTACTAACCATGATAGCAGTGGGGACGGTTGGATCAGAGTCCGGATCATATTGTCCCACCGGACGCCAGTCCGCCATTACATCGGGACCAAACTGCTGGGCCACAGCGACATATTCATATACACCTGCACTAAGCATGACAGTGTACACTAAAGAATCGGTGCCGACAGGAACAAGTTGACCGGCACCCAGAGGGGGAAAAACAAACGCCCTTCCCTGAATAACCTCCTGAAGAATATCATTTGGAGGAAACGTTTTGAACGCAACCAGTCTCAGGTCAACAACCGTACCCGCTGAGTCCCAATTGATAAAACGGATTGTTCCCGAAAACGCCCCGAGCGCCTGCGCAGGGGTCCCCGAAGGTGCAAGCCCTTCGTTGCAAGAGAGTCCAGCCAACGAAACACACGCCAGGAAGAGCTGCAAACATATTGTTGCCGGCCGCGTCACTTGACGATACTTCCGCTTTCGATGTCTGTTGAGGGAGTAATGAATGTCAGTCGGCCTTCGCTATTGGAGGCGGCAAGGAGCATACCCTGCGACTCATGTCCCATCAGTTTTGCGGGCTTGAGATTGAACACCACGACAACATGTTTGCCGACGATATCCTCCGGATTGTAGTGTTGTGCAATACCGGCAAGAATCTGCCTCTTCTCTGTCCCGACCTCAACTTGCAGTTTCAGCAGTTTCTCCGATTTCGGCAATCGCTCACATTCGATGACCTTTGCCACACGTAAATCCAGCTTCTTGAAATCATCAATCGTTATGACACCCGGTGCAGCAGACTGGACGGATGCCGGTGGAGCAGCGAGTTTTTGCAATTCTGTTTGAATCACTTCATCCTCGATTTTTGTAAAAAGAATTTGAGCAGTGCCAAGGTTGTGTCCCTCATGCAACATGAGTTCACTTGCGAAATCCCACGAGTGCTCTGACGCCTTGCCTGTCAGGTTCAACATGTTCCACAGTTGTTCGGAGGCAAAGGGGATCACAGGGGACAAGAGAATAGATAACGCGCGCGCGACTTGGAGACTCAAGTGTATTGTTGTCGCACACCGTTCGGGGCTTGAGCGGAGAGTATTCCACGGCTCGCTGTCATTAAAATATTTGTTCGCGGCTCTGGCAAGGTTCATCACTTCGAGTACCGCTTCGCGAAACCGGTAATGCTCAAAGTGCTCCCCCGCGGTTACAGGGGCGCGCCGCAACACGGTAATGATTTCCTCATCAAGCGGATGGAGATGGCCGCGCTTAGGGACTGCTCCGGCGAACGATCTGTGGGCAAACGTCATCGTGCGGTTGACAAAATTGCCGACGATATCCGCAAGCTCGTTGTTGTTCTTTGCCTGGAAATCCTTCCAATAAAAATCCGAATCACGATTCTCCGGCATGGTCACAGCAAGGTAATACCGGAGCGGGTCCGCGGGATACTTTGAAAGCATGTCCTGTACATCGATTCCCCACCCTCTGCTCTTGGAGAACTTCTGTCCCTCGAAGTTCAGAAATTCATTTGCCGGAACGTTCATCGGCATGATGAATTTTGGCTCATGATGGTCATTCCAAGCCATCAGCATGGCGGGAAAGACGATGCAATGAAAAACTACGTTGTCCTTGCCGATGAACGCAACGTACTTTGTGCGATCGTGAAGCCAGTATTTCCTCCATTCATCCGGCTTGCCATTTCGTGCAGACCATTCCTTCGTTGCGGAAATATACCCGAGCACTGCATCAAACCACACATACAACACTTTGTGCTCATAACCGGGCAAGGGGATTTTGACTCCCCATTCGAGGTCTCTTGTTACCGCTCGATCGGGAAGCTCTTCCTTGAGCCAGCCGCGACAGTATTGAAGAACATTGTCTTTCCATCCATCCATCTTGTCGCTTTGATGGATGAATTCTGCAATTCGTTTCTGATACCGTCCGAGGGGAAAATAGAGATGCGTTGTTGTCCGAAGTTCCGGCGTTGCTCCCGTGATCTTACTGCGCGGGTTCTTGAGTTCCTTCGGGTCCAGGTACGTTCCGCAACGTTCGCACTGATCACCCCGTGCGTCGGGATTCCCGCACACCGGACATGTTCCTTCCACGTACCGGTCGGGAAGGAACATCCCGGCCTTCACATCATAAAATTGCTGTTCTTCCTTCTCGAGGAGAATGCCGCGTTTGTGAAAGTCGAGCAGAAACTCACGCGCCGTTTCATGATGCAAGGGCAATGAGGTGCGCGAGTAGTTATCGAAACTCATCCCAAACTGCTCAAACGCTTTCTTGTTCGCTGCATGGTATCGGTCAACAACCGCCTGCGGAGTGGTCTGTTCGTTCTCCGCCGTCATGGTAATCGCAACGCCATGTTCGTCGGAGCCGCACATGAAAAGAATGGTCCGCCCTTTCAGACGCTGGAAACGCGCGTACATATCCGCCGGAAGGTATGCGCCCGCCAGGTGCCCGAGGTGAATCGGGCCGTTCGCGTAAGGCAATGCGGCGGTAACAAGAATACGTTGAGGTTCCATGGTGCTACGCAGCGGTTTCTATAATTCCCGCGGGTCTTCGTTCAACGGGACTGCCAATGTTCTTTCGTAGTTGAATCACGAGTTTGAGGAAAATCAAGCGTGCATACACATTGCGGTCAAGCAAATGAATTGCCTGCTCGATATCGCGGATAATGTGGGCACAGCGTGCCTCCGGAAAATTTGTGATAAACCGTTTCATATCCGCCGCCTGATCCGTGTTAATCGTGCTTTGCCCGAGGGAAAGCACAAGGGCGTCACGAAACCAGATCGCCAGCAGTTCAAGAAACCTTCGGGGGTACTCGCGGTCCTTCCCCGTGGTGAGCATCTCAACGTGTTTGTGTACCGGAATGATGCTCCTGCCAAGGGCACTCCTGACAAATTCCACAACATCCTTCCGCTGGGAAGCGATATCTTCCTGCAGGAGGTCAAGAGCTTTTGCGTAGCTCCCGTGCGAGAGGCGCGAGATGAGCGCGGCTTGGTCTGCCGGCGTTTCCTCCCGCTGTTGAAGAGCAGCCGCAATGTCGCCCTCCGCAAGCATGTCGAACCGTATTTCCCTGCACCGCGAACGGATCGTCGGAAGAAGGGCGTCGCGCTGCGATGTTGTCAGAATGATAATCGTTTTGCGCGTGGGTTCCTCAAGAGTCTTGAGCATTGCATTCGCGGATTCATCCTCCATCTCCTCAGCCCGGGAAATGATAATAAATCGCGTCTTGCCGCTGGCGGTACTCATCGCCGCTTCACGACGGGCGTCGCGGATACTGGTAATCTTGATAACATTTGCGCGCGGAATGGCCATCTGGTAGTACGGATTACGCGCTTTTTTTCCCAGTTCTTCGCGCACAGCGGCAATGTCGTCCGGCTGGAGTTTGAGAATCGGAGAGTCGTCACTCTTTTCACCCTTGCCCACCGGCAACGCCGTAACAAACCGCACATCCGGATGCTGAAGCAGCTCAATCTGGCGGCAACTGGTGCATTTACCGCAGGGCTCCGGCATTCCGGTTTCGCAATGCAATGCTCGGGCAAATTCGATGGCCATTGCATCCTTTCCGGTCCCGGTACTGCCGGAAAAAAGGTACGCATGCGGAAGCCGGCCGCTCGCAATATCGCTCAATAGTGTTTCCTTCACCCGCTTTTGGCCGATTACTTTTTGCCAGATCACTGTCTCAGAGGTTTTCATCACCGACCCTAAAAAGCATGTCCAATACCAAAGTGTATAATGCCTTCCGCTATGGTTTCACTCCAGAATTTCCGTTGGAAAATCCATTTCTTCCCGTACTCCGGCCGCGGATCATAGACCCTGAAACCAAAATCAATCCTGAACGGACCAAAAAAAGTATCATACCGAATTCCGGTTCCTGTCGCGATGGCAATGTCCTGAACCTGAAAATCATCTATTTCATCCCACACCGTACCCGCGTCCAGAAAAACAACCATCCAGAACTTCTCCCAGAATCCATCCCGCGCACCATAAAACACATTCATGCGCCTTTCAATACTTCCCTCCAATGCAAGATTCCCTCCGGACTCGGCCCTCGGGTCGCCTGTCGCCGTTAACCGGCGCGACTGCCATCCGCGGACGCTTCCACCGCCGCCTGCAAAAAATCTGTGCGTCTGGGGAATCACCCGATCATCGTCGCTCCTGCTTTTGCCATACTTTTCTTCCAGGCCTGCTTTTAATTTCATGGCCAGGACGGATTGCTTCTTGAACGATGGATCGAAATACCATCGTCCCAGAAGAATAAAGCGATAAAACTGGGTGAACGGCAACCTCGGCTCAAGAATAAGAGGAAGAATCCCGGATTCCTCAACGGTGGCCGTATGAATGAAGCCGCTTGACGGCGAAAAAATATCGTTGGTTTTATTCCGTTCGATCGTAAACGAAATGATGGAGTTGAACTGCACTTCCTGCGCCTGCTGTTCCAGTTCTTCAATCTCCTCCGGCGTGCCCGTGATCGTGGGGCTCGTTTCCAGCTTGACGCGTTCAAGCGACCAATCTAAATACCCGTTGGTGAATTCAGCAAACTCAGCCGAGAAACCAAACTTGTTCCTTACAATATATTGCCGGTACGGCCGCTGTTTGTCAAGGATAAAGGAAAACGACCACGTTCCTTTGATTTTATTCGAGAAGATATAGGGCTGGAGCAACTCGAAGGTAAGATCAACATTGGAAATTGCGTCGGAATTCAAGCTGAAATAATCGGGAAACTTCCCTGGCGTTTGGGTGCGGAAACGGAGGTGCGTGGAAAACGTGCGGCCCCCGCCCAAAAAATCCCGGTGTTTGTATCCAATGCCGGCGCCGATATTCAGGTTTGCGTTTTCATCGCTCAACACCAGCTCGGGCGCAAGCTCATGCTTTTCCGATTGGCGGAGGAACACCGCGCTCGGGACAAACATCGAAGAATCGCTGTTGGGCGGCGGGAAAACCTTGATGCGTGCGACATCAAACAATCCAAGCCGGTTGAGATTGCGCTCACTTTCAACAACTTCCAGATGGCTGTAGAATTTCCCTTCACGATAATTCAGATGATCAAACACCACCTCATCCGTCACGGGATCATCATTGAGAGAATCTGCACGCACAATATCAACCGGGCCGAAGAGAAACCGTTTCCCGATATC
>CAZJYO010000197.1:0-5312 GCA_964550275.1 uncultured Chitinophagales bacterium | reverse complement strand
GAAGGCGAGGATGATCGATTCTTCATGATCAAGAACCTGGCGGTAACGGATCCGAAGCAGATCAGCGCATTCGCCATTACCCTTGAACCGAAGGGTGGTATGCCGCATCCTACGGGTGCCATGTACATGGCCGGTTCACCAAAGAAACTTTGAGAGTAATAATCACACACGAAGAATATCAGGGCTCGTGGTCGTGAGCCCTTTTGTTTGCACAATGGATACCTCGGACGTCTGATGAAAAGACTTGCACAAGCCGCCTTATGTTTCATGATCATGCACGGATGGGGCTTCGGCCAGTATTGGACCGAACTTCCCAGTCCAACAACGAATACGCTGTACCAGGTAACCTTTCTGGATAGTATGAACGGCTGGGTGAGCGGAGACAGCGGCAGCATTTATCGTACGCGCACGGGGGGACAAACGTGGGTAAAGCAGGAGACCGGTCTGACCACGATCATCCAGGATATTTTTATGCTGGATAGTTTGCGCGGATGGGCCATTTCACCGTACATCGATTTGACCACCGTTGAGACAACGCTTCTGACAACGCAGAACGGCGGTGCAAGCTGGTCGCGTCAACTTGTGCCGGGTGAACTTTTTTACGGACTTACATTTCAGGATTCGCTCAAGGGCTGGATGGTCGGCGAGTTTGGTGTTATCTACGGCTCAACCGATGGAGGCGCGACATGGACCGAGGCAAACTATGACACGACGTTTCATCCAATGTGGGAATTGTCGGTGGTCAAGTTTATTACACCGTCGCTTGGTCTTGCCACAGGTGGACGGTTCGACATCACCGGTGTTGTTTGGCGAACAACCAACGCGGGACAAAGTTGGGGTCCGATCATTGCCGGGGCCGAGCCGCTGTACGGCCTTCATGCGTTTGACTCGCTCCATATCATTGCCGTGGGAGGGGATTTCGATTTTGGTTCCGGGAAGATTGTTTCGACCGATGCAGGCGCGACGTGGACATACGACTACCTTGGGATCTGGGGGCAGGCGTCGTCGCTGGCTTTTCGTACATCGAGTGAAGGATGGTCGCCGTTGGGATTCGCGCGGACATTCATGTTCACGGCAGATTCAGGGAGAACCTGGGCCGACTACCCCGTACCGGGAAATACGGAAATGTATGATGTGGTTTTTCCCGACTCGGCGCACGGGTATATGGTCGGCAACAGCGGGACAGTGCTGAAATATGTTTCTTCACCGGTGAGTGTAAGGGAAGATCGCAATCCACGTATTCCATTCGCGCTGAAAGTGCAGCAGAATTTTCCCAATCCGTTTAATCCTTCGACAACAATTCCGTATGAGCTTCACCAACCGGGCGATGTGACGATCGCCGTTTATGATCTCCTTGGAAGAGAGGTGCGCCGTCTCTTTGAAGGCGAGAAGATTGCGGGCGAGCATTCCGCAAAATTTGTTGCCGAGGGGCTTGCATCGGGCGTGTATCGATATCACGTGTCGGTCAAAACGTCTCGCGGTGTTGCATCCTCAGGCCGCGCGATGATCCTTCTTCGCTAACTACCGAAGCAACACCATTGTCTTCGAAAGTGACGTGCCGCCGAATTGGAGCCGGTACCTGTACACACCGGAAGCGAGGCCGGTTATGGTTGAAGGGAATTCAACGCTGTGGTCACCCCGTTCCTGATGCGAATCCACAAGGAGAGCAACTCTTCTGCCCAGCACATCAAACACCTCCAGCAAAACACCTCCGCTTGATGGCACCGTGTACGTTATCCGCGTAGATGGGTTGAATGGGTTCGGATAATTCTGATGCAGGATGAGGCCGGACGGCAGTGGCTCCTCATCGATATGGGTGAGTGTTGTGATATTGACTGGACAGGTCCATATCTGATAAATGCCCGTTGAGTTGTCCATCCACACAGGCCAGAGTGTATCACCGACGGAAGTCATGGCAATATTATCCCCCTGGTATCCCTGTCCTAAGCCGCCTATGGCTTGTGGTTTGAAATAGTGGTCGCTGATACGGTAGTCGCTCCAGGTATCTCCTCCGTCGGTTGAGCGTGACAAGAAAACGCCCGCTGAATCTACGGACGTCAATCGATCATCATAGTATAGAACATTTACCCCGCCGGTATGATCAACATGAATTGCAGGGAAATATTGTGTCCTTCCGTTATTCAGAGGATCGGTGTTGACCCGGATACCAGTCGACCACGTTCCACCTTCATCCGTGGAACGGTGGAGGATGATGTCGGGATCTGATCCGGCCGGAGCAAGTCCACGTTCGGTGGTGACGACATAGATCCAACCACGGCGCGATCCAAAACTTGCATCGGTGGCGATGCGCGGCAATCCGTTCACGCGAATGTTTCCCTTTGCCGGAAGCACCCCGGAAATCCCGTTGACATCGAACGCGTTCTCAAGGATTGTCCACGATAAACCTCCGTCTGTTGATCGGGCAAACCCGACGAAATCCTCTGTGAATGGAGAAACATTGGTGACCCCGGCCCAGGTAAGTATGACAGATCCGTCCGGGCCAATGGTCACCTCTCCACCCTGGCCGCGCAACGCAGGGTTGTTAACTTGCGCGGGCGCACTCCAGGTTTGTCCGCCGTTATCCGAATACGAAAAATGCACAGCGAAAGGGAACGCGAACTTGACCCACGCGGCATACGTTCGGCCGTAAAATGTGCTTGCGTCTTCAACATCCGAAGCAAGCGTTCCCCGATCCTGGTCATTGGTTGCAATCGTTCGCTGACTTGACCACGTTACTCCAAGATCGGTGGAAAAATGAGCGAACATGCCGGGAGAGAATCCCAGGCGACTGAGGATGAATGTTCCGTTCTTGTCAATCGCGATTCCCGGATCACCGCGGTGAAAGGTGATTGGCGCGCCGATACACGTATCGTTCCCGCGCCAAGAAGTCCCGCCGTCGGTGGTCACGTAAACGCCTTCACTAACGAATCCTGTGTTGAGATTAATCGTGTTGGCGCTTGCGAATAACACATCCGGGTTGGAAGGGTGACGGACAATAAACGTCTCGGTTTGTGTAACATTGCTTGGATACAGCCGTACATTTTGTCCGACAACCACACCATCCTGAGTCACACGGAGGTTGCCTGAAGCATGCGACTCAGAAATTCCTACCATCACGCCCAAAGCCATCAAGCTCATCATCCTCAGTTCCATGTCATTCCTCTAAAATTGATAGCCGAGATTTATGCTGCCGTAATAGTTTCTCGGTTCGCCGGCTTCGTAGAACTCCTTGGCCGCCGAGTTAATGTTAATGAATGCAACGTACGTCTTGTCCATGATGTTGTTCATCCCGCCCGCCACCAGAAGATTCAACCGTCCCAAAGTCACATCAACTCCTGCATTTGTTCCGAACAATACATATCCATCGCTCCGTTCCGAGTTTGCATCATCCGTGTACATGCCGGAAACACTCTGGCAGGTTCCCTTGACGAAACCAGTGGCCCGTTCCGAAAGAGGAAACTCGTATGAAAGCGCCGTGGAGAAATTGTGCTTTGGTACACTGGGAACCTCGTTGCCGGCAAAGCTCGCATCGGTAGAGATAAGATTGCCCGATGTATCAAAATCGACAGTGCGCGCCGCGTACTCGTCATACGTGAATCCCGAAAAAGTATAGGCGGTCTTCCACTTGAGCCCGTGCACAATGTCCAGATCGACACCCACTTCAATCCCCGACCTGTTTGTCACAGCGGCATTTCTGTAAAACACTTCTCCGAATACCTCGAAAGGAACGATTTCCTGTTCGATCTTGCTGTTAAAGAAGGTGACCTCAAAATACGCAATCGGAAGGAACGCAGCATCTTGGGAAACAAGATTTCCCTTCACGCCAAGTTCGAAGTTCCTTGATTCTTGTGCCTGGAGATCAGGGTTCAGAAGCAGGACCGGATTGCTGCTTGTCGGGTAGTTGTCCAGTTCGTTTGCCGCAGGTGAATCGAAGCTGAAGCCCGCCGATGTATATGCCGCTATCATCGGCGTGATTTTGAAGGTCAATCCCATCTTTGGCGTAAATCCATCGAATCGTCGTATTGAATTACGGACTGCGAGGTTTTGATCCTCGGCCTGAAACACGACATTGTCGAAACGTCCGGTGAACAGGAAGTCCAGTTTGTTTTCGATCAGGCCGAGCGATGTCTGAAAATATGCGCCGACATTGCTTATGACTTCATTGGTCAGGCTGATCAGGGGTTCCCCCTTGCTTCCGCTGATATTGGGATATTCTTCGACCGGACCGTACTGGTTGAACAGATCAACCCCGGCGGAGACCTCGAATGGCCTGTCGAAGATCCGGTTGCGGTGGATGAATCGAGTGGTTGCTCCGACTCCGCTTCTGTTGATGAAGCGGTATGTGCGGGCTGTCCTCTCGAAGTATTTCATGGTTCCGTATCCGGTGACCTCAAGTTCGTTGTCTGCGCTTCCCAGCTCGGCCGTGTACCGCAAACCGAGCCGGCCTTTCTTGGTGATGCGCTTTGCATCACGACCGGCATCCCGCGCATTCGCCTGGAACGGATCCTCATCGAATTGCGCCCGTGTCAAAGAACCGGGGAGCCGGATGAGTCCATCCACGTAATATCCGAGAACAGCCAGGCGTGACGCCCCGGTGGGACGGATCTCGGTGACCGTGTTAAAGATATGCCAGAAATCCTCCGAGTGCTCGCGGTAGCCGCGTGAACTATGATAATTGTAGGTTGCAAGAAACCGCTGGTCATCGCCTCGTAGTCCTGTCTTCAATCCGCTGCTTGTCATACCAAAGGAACCGAACTGGCTGAATGCAGTGGCGTGTGTTCTTGGAAAGGCGATATCGTTGATAAAGTTGACCACCCCGCCGGGTGCATTTGTGTAGAGCGAGGAGGAGTTCCCTTTCACGATTTCGATGGTTCCAATGGATTGGAAGTCGATTGCCTCAATGCGTGTCTGGCCATCGGGTTCCGATTCGGGAATATCGTCCAACAGAATCCTCACTCCGCGGATGCCGCTGTTGGATCTGCTGCCGAATCCGCGGATGGAAAAACGGACGTCATGGTTGCCGTAGCGGTTCTGCAAAAACAAGCCCGGTATCGTTCCAAGGACATCCGTGGATGAGACTTTTTTGTCGAATTTGTATTGCACGTTGTCGATAACGTCGACGGAGTACGGCACATCGATAATCCTCTTCGCAGTGCGTGTACCCGTTGTTGTCACTTCGTCAATGTAGTAGACTTTTGTAGTATCGGGATCTTCCCCGCTTTCCGTTTGAGCAGCCATAGGGAGACACACAAAGGCAGCGCATATGAGTGCGACATATCTCATTACAACCTCCAATGGTTTTTATGGGCAGT
>CAZJYO010000196.1:0-5351 GCA_964550275.1 uncultured Chitinophagales bacterium | reverse complement strand
GCCATTCAACGTGATAGACGAAGGAACCACAACAAGTCCGGTATCATAGTTCGGGACATATCCAAGAATCTTTATGTCATCAAGGTACCATCCATCTTCTTCAACACTGATATCGCTTGTCAATCTAAACCGGAGCCGGATGGAATTCCCTGCGTACGGGGAGAGGTCCATCTGCTCCTGAACCCACGTGGATTGCGTACCATCCAATCCGTGTGCCGTGTCCGGTTGTGATGGAGCGTTTCCGGAACCAAGATGTGTGTATAAGCCGGAAAGAGATTTCCAGGTGGCACCATTGTTTTGCGAAACTTCCACGCGCGCGAAATCCCATGTGTCTTCAATATCCCACTTGGTCCAGAACGTCAGACGAGTAGATGTGCCCGGCGGAATACTGATGGGATGTGTATAGCGAATGACCACATCAGTGTTGGAGGAATATTCTCCCGCCGGACTGTCGGTGAAGGAACGCGGGGGAGAGTAATGGATTGTAGTCAATCCCCACGGCGGTTGCGCAGTCCAATTTGCAGTTGTGGATGCGCTGTCGGCGAGGAGAACAACGGGTCGGCCAAGAAGCACGGTGACGGTGTCCCTTGTTGTGAGTCCGGACGCATCGGCCATCCTGACAACAATGCGTGCCGGGATTCCTGTCGGTGCGTTCGGCGCCACTCTTGCATCAATGGCGACAGTTGTCTGAGTGCGACTCGCCAGATCGCCTATGTTCTCTATCCCATCAAGAATAAGAAGTGAGGGATCAAGTGCAGAGCATTCCAGAGTAAGGTCTTGTACATCCTCCAATCCGGAATTTTCAATCTCAAGATTCAATGAGAAAAGTTCGCCGCGGTCGAGGAAGGTGTCGCTGTCTGCATCCGCGATAGCAAATGATTTGATTCTCGGATTCCCACCCGCGATTTTGGCCAGGTAGAGATTGGAATAGAGATTCTCCTGCGCAAAGGGAAGAATATCCTGGGGCAATGCCCAGAAACGGTCACCAACTTCGGGGGTCATGGAGAAAGCCTTGGGCTTTGCCGGATCGCCATAAAAAAAATCATCTGAAACTCCGCGCACCGTGTACCCCACAGTTTCCGTCGATCGCCCGGCATGATAACCGTTCATGCTGGTCATCTCCTTTGCGAACTCGCGGAAGACGGTCGAGTCCTCCGTTTCGAAGGGCTGAAATCCCCAGGGGTAAATCAGATAATCCCCATACGTGTGGTAGTTCAGGGCCGCCTTGATTTGGCGTGCATAGGCAAAATTCCGAAGCGTGGCTGTTTCCGGTTCAGACCATTCAATCGTGCCGCGATAGGTGTCGTCAAGCGGACTGTCGCTCGAACCGCCATAAGGGCTGTTCCACATGGCGTGCGTTCCGAAATTCCTGTTCAGGTCAACCCCGTACGATGAAGGGTTGTACACCGTGGTGTCGGCGTTCCGGATGTTCTTCCTCCGCATGCCGCCGCCGTTCGGATAAAACTTGCGGTTGTATTCATATCCGTCGGGATTCACGCACGGTAGGAACCAGATCTGTCGGTTGTTCACAAGATACGTTGCTTCTGCATCGGTCCCATATCCCTGAAGCAGACGCCACATGAAATACACCATAGTCATCATGCCACCGGGCTCCCGTGCATGCGTGAGCGCTGTGTAGAGCACCTCGGGTTCGTCTTCCTGAACGTCTGGATTGTCGGAAATTTTCACAGCCCAGATGGGTCTGCCTGCGTGTGAGGTGCCGATAACTTGCTTTGTTGTGATCAGGTCTGGAAAAAGCAGCTTGAGGGAGTCGAGTTGTTGTCCTATTTCTGCAAGCGTGTAATGTCCTCCCATACTTCCGAATCCGAACCCAAGGGCATTATATGGTCCGATATTCTGCACAGCCGATTCGTAAGCCCGTTCCATGTTCTCTTCAATAACGGTAAACTGCAATCCTCGGGCTGAGAGTTTTGGCAAATCAATGGAGGATACAGGCAGTTGAATCCGGTTGCCGGGTTTCCCCTTGATTTCATGAAGATCAAAACCCAATGAACCAAGCGTTTCGAGAGAGGATTGGTCGGGAACGGATACCGAGATCAAGGCGGTGTGGTGATTCTGAGCAAACCCACTCGTTGATACAGCAAGAGGCAAGAAAAAGGTCGCATTCAGACTCCGGTGATTGGGCCACAAGAAGAGGGGGAACATGTTTATGATAGAAAAATGCCCAAGGAAATACAAGGTAAGGACGATGCTGTCGCATCCTGAGGACGGCAAGTGCGGGTTGCATTTCAGAAAGGCATTCGCTAAGTTTTCATCGAACCTTCCGAACAACACGCTGAAACACTCAGGAGATTACCAATGGATTTTCAGTCCAGACCGGCAATAGAGCAAATTGAGCTCGCGGACAAGCATATTTTTGCCCAAGCCCTTTGGATATGCGCATTCAGTGCTCTGACAGCCATCGGGGCACAAGTTGAAATTCCACATTACCCTGTGCCTTTTACCCTGCAAACGTTTTTTGTCCTTCTCGCGGGGGCGTTTTTGGGTGCAAGAAATGGCGCGCTCAGCCAGGTACTGTACATTGCTCTCGGTGTGATTGGTTTGCCGGTGTTTTCGGGCGCAGGATTTGGATTTGCCCGATTGATTGGGCCCACGGGCGGTTACTTACTCGCGTTTCCGATTGCCGCTGCCCTTGTTGGATACATGATTCAGCGCAGAGGTTCATTCGGCTGGATAGTTGTTTCAATGGTTGCCGGTCTGATCGTGATCTTTACGAGTGGAACACTTCAGCTTTATGCGACGACGATTCGGAGTCTTCCCGAAGCAATCAGTTCCGGCTTCCTGATTCTTTCCTGGTGGGATGTTTTGAAGTTGGGTGCCGCGGCAACAATCTATCATCAGTTTGCGAAGAAGTGGCCGAAGCTTCCCCGAGGTTGAACTCCTAAAGCATCAGTTCCATGCAGGCGGCGTGTGAGGGACATGCCCCTGAGAATTCCACCGAGGATGTTACGGGGCCAGTTACCGATGATTGCGGAATTGTGATGAAGCCCTTTCTTCGGAAGTATTCTTCCGCAGTGTTTGTTAAAAGCACCAGCCTCTTAATACCACTCGCCCGCGCAAATTCCACAAGACGTTCATAGAGTTTTCCGCCAATGCCGGCATTCCGCCTTGACCGGTCGACAACCGCCGATCGGAGCAGGGCAGTCTCTCCGTAGCGTTCAAGTCCGATTGCACCAGCGATGGTGTTTTCGTCCTCTGCGACGAAGAATGTTTCGAGGTGATCTGCGACTCCGAGGATCGGGAGGTTTTCGGAGTTCAATAATGCAATAATGAAGGGGAGGTCCTGCGGTGACGCTAACCGAACGCGGATCATTTCTCGAACGACAGCATATCATACCAGCGATGGAAGAGCTGGCCTGTGGCTTTCACATCGCCCAGGCAATACTCCGCAATTTCCCTGAAACGACCGGCGTGATAGAGTGGCCCCAAATCAAGACCGGTAAGGCCTTCGCTCTTCGGGCTCTTGATGCCGAATCCTTTGCAGTAAAAATCGAGATTGAATCTTCGGAACGCTCCGTAAAATGTCAACTGTTCCATGAGGTCGCATGATTCGTCGGCGGAAAATCGCTTCGGCATCAGGTTACGTGTTGGCTTGATGCCGAGAATTGAAGATCTGAGCAACAGGAAGGGACAATCAAATGTGCGCCCGTTGAACGTGATGAACTGGTCGTACTTCGCGATGGTTTTCCAGAAGCTTTCCAGAATAAACCTTTCGTTTCCGGGAACAAACTCCACCTGACCGTCCTCCGAGAGGTAAGGCAGAATCTCGTCAGATTGAAAGAAGACCTTTCCCTGGTTTGAATCAGGATTGATCATGCCGATGGCGATGACCTGTGCGGTAAAAGGGGTGAGACTGAATTTTTGGATGGCTTCAGCACGCTCCTCCTCGGTTTTCGCCGATCTGAGAAGGTACTCTTGTTGTTGGTCATCCAGACTTTCGACAGGGACTGCAAGCGTTTCGATATCAAATACGACGCGATTCACGCAATAGCTTCCGTGGTTTGTTCAGTGATGGATTTGAAAACAGAAGAGACAATATCCCACGAGAACCCGCGTCGGACGAGGAAAGCGCCGAGTTTCGCGCGGCCGGGCTGATCATGCTTGTCAAGGTGCGTCATCCGGCATCGTTTCATGAACTTGTGCGCGGCTTCGACGGCCTTCCGTTGCTCTGTACCGTTGTCGAGCTCGGTACGGAGGGTTTGTTCAATGATATTGTTGCTTAACCCGACCAGCGCCATTTTCCGGCGCAGGACTCTCGGCCCGTAAGGGCGACGCCGTAATGCGTCGCGGACAAACATCCCCGCGAACTCCTCGTCATTGATCAAACCGGATTGCTTGAGCTGTGAGATCGTTTCCGCAATAAGGTCGTCAGCAAAATCACTGTCTATCAAGCGTTTGCGAATCTCGAACTCGGTGCGCGGCCGCGTTGAAAGAAGTTTGTAGGCCGTTGCCCGTGCCTTGAATTGCTGTTCGGCATTTTCCAATTCGGCAAGCTGGCGGGCTGAAATCGCATCGCCTGTCCGCAACCCGGCCCGCATCAACGTCTCGCTGCTTACCCCTGTCGCGAAGGAGTCGTCAACAAAGATGTTCTTCCGCTCTCGCCTCTTTTTTTGCGGCTCAATCCGTGTAATCTTCATAGAAACAAAAATCGAATGATTACTTCTTCCTTGCGAACTCAGGTCGTGCTACGGCAGGCGGAGCTTGTTGGCTTTTTGTTGGCGCGACAGGAGGCGTCCCGGTTTGGGGGACAAGTTTCTGCTGGCCGTTGGTTGCCGCTTGCAAACCAAGCTTCTTCCGCATTTCGGATTCCACTTCCTTCGCAAGCTTGTCATTCTCCTGCAAGTACTTCTTGACTGCATCGCGTCCTTGTCCGATGCGCTCTTCTTTGTAGGAGAACCATGAGCCGGATTTGCCGATAATGTTATGCTCCACTGCAATGTCAATGAGATCGCCGAGTTTCGAAATTCCTTCGTTGTAGAGAATGTCGAACTGCGCTTCGCGGAAGGGTGGAGCAACTTTATTTTTCACAACCTTCACGCGTGTCCGGTTGCCGATCATGTTGGTGCCGTCTTTGATGGCTTCGATGCGGCGTACATCCAGCCGGACTGTTGCATAAAACTTCAGGGCATTGCCACCGGTGGTTGTTTCAGGGTTGCCGAACATCACTCCGATTTTCATGCGAAGCTGATTCGTGAAGATCACGCTGGTTTTGGATTTGCTGATTGCAGACGTAAGCTTACGTAGTGCCTGCGACATTAACCGTGCCTGGACGCCCATGCTCGGATCGCCCATTTCTCCTTCGATTTCAGCGCGCGGGGTCAGTGCTGCAA
>CAZJYO010000195.1:0-5468 GCA_964550275.1 uncultured Chitinophagales bacterium | reverse complement strand
TTGCTGTTTCTCTCGAATGAGTCCCCCGCTTGCATGCCCAGGCCGAAACCGAAGGTCATAGAAACTCTCGTAGGAAGTCCCTCCGGCTTCCAGGCTCACAGCGAACCCTGAAGCTTTGTCCATTCGTTCTTTGAACATCATTACCCGTTCATGGATCTTCTCGTAGTCAAGCGAAAGCGTTGGGAGCATCTTGCGTTGAAAACCAGGCAGCGTTGCGCCGCGATACGAATAAGACTTCGCAAGAAGTTTCAACGGAGCTGTTGCGGAAAACTCAGTCAGGGAAATAACAATCGACGAGGAACGAAGAATGTCTTTTGTGGGCATGCTTCTACCATGCGGCAACAGATCATACTCTGGCAGCCCCTCGGCAACAATCATAGATTCGGGCAGGTCATTGTTATTACTGCCAACATTGCCGTAAGCACAGAAAACAACCGCCGAGAAAGGCAAACGATGTACATTCGCGGTAAGTTCTTTGAACCACTCTCCGGCAATACCTCTCCGATCCGTCCACAACTCATGGTCTTGTTGTTTCGTATCCGGAAGGTCAACTAGGATGGCAAGCCAGCCGGTGTCAGTCGCGTTTAACCCGAAAACTTTCAGAAACAGGGTGTGGATCTGCTCAAACGAGAGATTAGGCATTATCTGAAAGAGCTAACCAGTTGTGGTAAAGAGACTTCAAATGAATAACCTGAAAATCATTCTACTCTATGACGACAATGCGGACAATCCGGTCGTCGTCGGCTTTTGGGGTTCCTCTTCCGTCGCGATTACTGGTACAGAAATACAAATATCCGTCCGGACCTTGGACGACATCGCGTATCCGGCCGAAAACATTTTCTAGCATTCTCTCCGACCCTTTTATCTCATCGCCATTTAGACGGACCCGCAGAAGGTGTCTTCCGCGCAGAGTTGCAACAAAAAAATCGCCATAGAACGGACCGCTCATCCTTGCAAATGATGCTCCCGATGGCGCAACCGCTGGAGTAAATTCCGCAAGTGGAGATTCCATTCCCTCTTGAGCTTGCTGATGATGAATTTCCGGCCAACCATAGTTCTTGCCGGGGAAAACGATATTCACTTCATCCCCGCCCCCGGGGCCGTCAAATCCGGATGGACCGTGCTCGGATTCAAAGAGATGCTTTGTTTCAGGACTCCAGTCGAGACCCTGTGCATTACGATGACCAAGGGAGAAAACAGGAGAGTTTTTGAAAGGGTTATCCACGGGAATGGAACCATCATCGTTCAAACGGAGGGTTTTTCCACCGAGTGACTCCATAGACTGGGCCAGTTCCCTCTGTGCCGCATCACCCGTCGTGACGTAAAGTTTCTTGTCAGGCCCGAAGCGAATGCGACAGCCGTTGTGAATCGCTGCACCCGGCAATTTGTCAACGATGCTTTTCCCGTTTCTCAAGGTATCGCTAACCATCTGGAATCTCACCACCCGGTTATACACGCTGCCATTCGTGGAGTAGGTGTGACTAAGATACACAAAACGCGTCGAGGTGAAATCGGGATGGAATGCCAGCCCCATCAATCCACCTTCGCCATGATCATGAACCTTGGGGACACCGTGAATCTCGGAAGGGATCGAACTGCCTTTGCGGAAAACCTTCAGGCGGCCCAGGCGCTCGGTCACGTACAAATCGTTCCCCTGAAAAACAATCGACCAGGGGACATTGAGACCGTTGGCAACAATTTCTGTTTTGTACTTGATGCCGTCTTGAGTCGAATCTGATTGTTCGGACCCTGTGCCTGTACAACCACTGATGCCGAATACCAGCAGGAACATTATGACATGAAACAGAGGATGGAACCTAAAGCATCCGGCGTGCAACTTCTCTAAGGGCATCTTTCGTAAGAAACTTTTGAACAAGCGGAAACAGAATATGATTTTCTTTGTGAATATGATTCACAAAGAGTTGGACAATGGATCGAGAGATTTCGCCCAAACTGGAAACAGAATCCCGATCATACTTTGATCGTTCGGCCTCCCCCAACGCGCGTTCAAGCCGGCGAAACTCTTTTGCGAGCTTTTTGTGGTCCTGCCGCATCAACTTTGTAGGGCCCTCAACATAACGCTCCAGAACCGGAAAAAGAGCTTCCTCTTCGCTCTTGTTGTGTACGCGCACCTCCTGCCGGAGAAACTCAACTGCAGACAACACCTCTTCAAGCGCTGATTCAGAATACCCGTGTTCGGCAAGATGGCGACCATACTTGTTCAGGGATGAAAGCTTGAGAAGCATTTCATCATGTTCCTGCATGAACTGCGCTATGGGGTCGACCTGCTTACGCATGACGTCGTTACACAGCTTCAATCATCGTCTGGTACTTCATTCCCTGGTTGTCAACGCAATCCCCCACCTTGCCGATCAAGTCTTCCGTCTGTTCATCCTGGTTGTCATCCATCGCTTCAAATTCATCCAAACTGGTCAGGGTAAATACTTCGGTAAAGTGATTTGCCTTGCCTTTTGTTTCGAAAACGTTGTACACCTTGCTCTTCCCCTCCTGCACCCCTTTGAGCTGTCGGATGAGACCGAGGTAACGCTCACGGAGAGCGGGCTTAATGCTGTACGAAATGCTAAACATCACTCGGGGCATGGACTTCCTTTCATTATGAGAGTAAAACCTTAATAACCTGCGTCGCGAACCTGCTGCTCATTCATTCCATAGTAATGACCAAGTTCATGTATCAGCACTTCCCGGATTTTCTCGCGCACGGTTTCACGTGAGCCCGAGACTGCTTCGATATTCTTCCTGAAGAGCGTAACCTTGTCCGGTACAACCGCCGACGAGCCGTAATATTGGCCGCGCTTGCTCAGAGGAATTCCTTCGTACAAACCAAGCAGAACGAATTTCGAAGACAACTTCATTTTGAGAACGGTTGCATCATCGGGATAATCCTCAACCACAATATGAACATTCTCTATCTGGCTGATAATCTCGCGAGGAAGCTGATCAAACGCTTCCTGCACAACCGATTCAAATTCTTCCCTATCCATCTGTCAGAGAAATGCCGCTGTTCCAATATGCATGCAGCCTGCGATAACACCGAGGGAAAGCAACATGACCATCGCAGCGCGGGAGAACGAAAGTGCGTTCGCCGTTCGTATTCCCGCAGTTGCCAAAAAGAACGCCCAAACTACCGCAATACCGTTCAAAACAATCAGCACGATGTACAGATCCGGCCGGATAATCATCGGATGAGGATTTGACCCGAACAGGTATTGTCCGAACACCGCAATCTCCACGGGAAAGAAAACAACAAATGCGAGAAGCAACGGCGTGGCCGCATACGAAAGCACGGAAAAAGTATTTCGATACGCCTTCTTGCCGCCCAAATGAGCTGAGAGACCGCTGGCAAGACCCGCAGCACATGACATGAACATCAAACCCGCAACTGGTCCGAGAAGTACTCCAAGACCGAGGATGGGAAGCAATCCGTCAAGGAGATTCCCGATTTTGTACAACCAAAAGTATCCAAACACCGACATGAGCCCGGCAAATACCGAGAGAACAAAAACATAGTTCTTGCTCCGTGAGAGCACGACTTTCTTCAACGTTGTTTTGGGCGATTCGATCATTCCCCACATCGTTGAGAAAAGATCAAGGGTGTCCACTTTGGCCTGCAGGAACGCCTTGCACTGAGAACACAGCAGAGCGTCATCGCTGTTCTGAATCCCGCAAATGGGGCACGATATCACAGTGACCATAACCAATGTGTTTGGGTCATCCTTACAACTCAATGCAAATCAACTGGTTAGTAAGGTATCAAATTCTCGGATTGTAAGCAATGATTTTCAGGAATTGTGCCCTGCGACATTGGAGGAAACTGTTCAACATCCTATCATATTGCAGGGATATAAGATGAATTTCTTCAAAAAAGAGATCCGCCCGGAAGACCTGGGTGCAATTCTGTACGAGAGTATTCGTTCGGGAATGGAGAACGACGGCTCACTGTCCGTCGAGACGTTTATACGGGCGATTGATCGCGAGCCATCCGATCTTGACGAGAACTTCCGTGGCGAGATTGCCGCGGGTTTAATGTTTGCCGCTACCCTCGCGATCGAAAAATCAGCGACACCAAAAGTAGCGCACAGGATTCTCGGCGGACTAAAAACGGAATTTTTTGATCACCTTCAAGAACAGGGGGCAAATGCAATCCAGCAGGCAGAATGGGAAGCCGTGCTCGCGAACCGGTTTCTTACCTATCGAAAATCATTGGAGGAATACTCAGGGTTTGAACCGCCGTGGAAGTTGGGAAGAGAATTTTTCTGGAACATTATCGGCGAGCAAGCCCACATTGCCATTGCAGTCAAGATTGCAACGCTGTTCCTTCTTGAAGGGCAGGACATGAGCCAGAAACTTCTGAACGTTTACGGACCAACGTTGATCGTTCCCGCGGAAGTATAGCGTTATTCAGAATGGTAGGTAACAAGGGACTGAACGTCATACGCGTTCAGTTTGTTTCTGCCCTGAAGGAACGCAAGCTCAATGACAAAGCCAACGCCGACGATGCGACCGTTGAGTCTTTCCACAAGTTTACACGCCGCTGACATTGTGCCGCCTGTTGCCAACAGATCATCAATCATCACGACCTTGTCTCCTGCGGCTATTGCATCGGTATGGATTTGAACCGAGTCGGTTCCATACTCAAGAGCATATTCCTGGGTAATGACGTTGGAGGGAAGTTTCCCCGGCTTGCGGACAGGAATAAACCCGCACTTCAGTTTCTCTGCAAGAGGCGCTCCGAAGATAAATCCACGCGATTCAATGCCGACGACTTTTTGAACACCAGCCCCTGAATAAATTCTCGCAAACTCTTCAATCACCTGATGAAACGCATTCGCGTCACTCACAAGCGTGGTGATATCCTTGAACATGATTCCCTTCTTTGGGAAGTCAGGAACGTTGCGAATGACAGATTTCAAATCAAGCATCGATTACCAATTCGGTTTCTTCTTGTCGAGAAACGAGCGGATGCCGTTTTTGCAATCATCCGTCATGCGGGCAGCCGCATTCATATTCGCCGCATAGTCGAGAGAACCTACGATGTTCAGTCCGTTCAGTTTCGAGAGCATTTCTTTTGAGAGTCCCATTGCACTGAGACTGTTCTGGTCAAGAAGCTCGGCAACAAGTTTTTCCACCGTGGACTCAAGCTTGTTTGAGGGAACGACCTCGGTGATTAATCCAATGCTCTTCGCTTCGTTGGCGTCAATGATGTTTCCCCTGAGAATAAGTTCGCGGGCTCTCCCCTCCCCTACTCTCCGCGTCAGGAAAATCATCACAATCGCGGGAATAAAACCAATCCGGACTTCTGTGTAGCCGAAGCGCGCATTCTCCTCAGACGCAATAACGAAATCACAAACACTCGCCAGACCGCAACCTCCTGCGAGCGCGGGTCCATCAACAACTGCGACGACTGGCTTCCTCAGTTCATAGATAAGCCGGAAAAGCTTTGCCAGTTG
>CAZJYO010000194.1:0-5573 GCA_964550275.1 uncultured Chitinophagales bacterium | reverse complement strand
TCAGGATGGTCTTCGGGAGAACAGGAGTTGGAATTTCTTCTTTCACAAGGTAGTCTTCAACACCGAGTTTCAATACTTCAACAGCAAGCTCAAAATCTTTGTTCACTGTCAGAAAGATGACAGGGGCTTTGACCCTTGCTTCCTGAAGTTTTCGGGTAATCTCCAGGCCGTTCTGGCCGGGGAGAAAATAATCCATGAGGATAACATCAAATTCAGCGGAGCGGGATATTTCTGCCAAAGCATCGTGTCCGTTTTCGCGCCACGTGATTTCAAACTGCTCCGGTTGGTGCTTCCGAAGAAAAATCTCCACAAGCTTGGCAAAATCCTTGTTGTCCTCAACCAGTAACACCCGGATGACTCTTGCGTTTTCCAATGGATTACTCCGGATATTTCATGACGGTAAAGAAGAAGGTTGTTCCCTCTCCAAGAACGGATTCAACCCAGATACGTCCGTGGTGATTCTCAACGATCTTTTTGACGATCGTAAGTCCTGCACCGGTTCCCCGGTATTGCTCGCTTCGCTGCAATCGTTGGAAAATCTGGAATATCTTGTCGAAGTACTGTTGCTCAATCCCGATGCCGTTGTCGGCAACCGAGAACACATACTCGTCGCCCTTGTCTTCACAACCGATCACAATCCGCGGTTCGGGTTTATCGGTGAATTTCAGTGCATTGGAAATCAGATTTCTGAAGATCATGCTGAGTTGCGTGGCGTTAAATCTGACTGTGGGCAATGCGCCGGCAACTTCAACGTTGACCCCTCGTTCTTCGAGGGCAAAGCGCAGTTCGCGGAGAATTTCCTGGACAATTTGGGAGGATGATACGGTCTGAACTGTTTCGGCAACCCGCCCGACACGGGAAAGTGTGAGAAGATCGTTGATGAGATTCTTCATTCTTCCGGTGGATTGAACGACGGACGTAAGATAGTCCTTGCCATCCTGATCAAATCGGGCACCGTAATCATTCATGAGAATCTTGCTGTACCCTTCGATGCTGATCAACGGCTCCTTCAGATCGTGTGAGACGACATACGTAAAATCATCGAGATCTTTGTTCCGCGCTTCGATCTCCATGGATTTTTCAATCGTGTCTTCATACAGACGGGCTTTTTCAAGCGCGATTTGCGTCAAATTAGCTATACTTTCCAAGAGACGCAAGTGAGCAACGGAGTATGCGTTCCCCCGTTTTGCTCCTGCAACAATCACCCCGATCACCTTTGCATTTGCCATAACAGGGACGGCAATAATGGATCGCTGTTGTTCGTTCTGATACAGTGACGCTCCTTTGTTGACAAGCTCCCAAAAAGGTGAACCGTCCAGGACGAGTTCAAGCTTGAGTGGTTCATGTGCGGCAATGACTTCCTTCTCATTATCAAATTCATACATCCGCTCAAGTCGCAGTTCAAGTTCGTTGTACACTTCGTAGAAGAATGAATCCACAGGCAATGCGCGTGATACTTCCGCCCGAACACTTTGCAAAAGCGAACCGGTATTGAGCGTCCCGGTCAGCGCCTTGCCGAGTTCGTACAATGATGTCATGCGTTGAACCTGCGCCTGCACTTCCGAATACAATTGGGCATTTTCCACAGCCGGGCCAATTTGGTTTCCGATCAGAAGAAGCAATTGCTGTTCCTGATCCGTGAACTCGTGGGCTTCGCGGAACACAACATCCAATGCTCCGAGGATGCTCTCCCGCGAACGAAGTGGAATTACGGCAAGACTCTGAAGCCCAAGCTCCGAGAATACCTTGCGGCCTTCGGGCGTGACACGCGTATCCTTGACGAGTTCTCCGGAAATATACAACGGGCGCCGCTCGGCGATCACCGTCCCGGTCACGCTTTTCGCCGCATCCAGAGTCTCGATTTTAGCCCGCTGATCCGAAGACAGCCCAAGCGACTGTGCAAGGTTCAGTTGGTGCGCAGGAATGTCCCGCAGATAAAACAACACGGCATTCGCACCGACGATATCCCGGATCTGTTCGGCGGCAACGGCCAGAACCTGGTCCAATTTGAGTGATGTGCTGATGGATGAAGCAATCGTATTGAGTGCGACAAGTTCCTTGTTGCGTTGACGCACCTGCTCCTCCGTCCGCCTGATTTCAGTGATGTCGGTATACGTAAAGACGAGCCCGGAAACTTTCTCCTCGACAACCATCGGCGTGATGACAAGGCGGAATGTTTTCGCCCCTCCCTGTCCCTTTCGTTCAAACTCTTCTGTATAGACCCCGATACGTTTCTCGAACAGATCCTCCATCACTCTTCTGAAGGTGGGCCAGGATATGGAGTCGGGAAGAATATCCTTCAACGGGCGACCGATGATAACGCGCTCATCTGCGATGGCATCCAACGAAAGGAAATGCGCGAAGTCACGCCAAGCACGGTTTGCCTCCGTGATTTTGTAGCTCGCATCCACCGTGTAGACAACACTGGCAATGGAGTTCACGAGATTGTGGATAAACTCGCCATCGTCGCGCACACGGTGAAAGAGCCGCACCCGGTCCACCATTGCGCCGATGTGATCGGCAATAGGTTGGAGAAAAACCAACTCTTCTCCGGTAAACGCATTCTTGTGTTTACTGACAACATTGAACGTTCCCAGAATACGTTCATGGAGGTGGAACGGAATGCTGATTTGCGATTGGAACCCTTCGATAATTGAACCGGTACTCTTGCCAAGTTTCTCATGACCGCCCAGATCATTGATGATGATGGCCGTGTCTTCACCAATCGCCAGCTTTGAAACGGTGCGTTCGAGAGGAACAACAGTCCCCACAGGTATCGGCTGGCCTTCCGTGTTCACACATGCCATCACTGTCATAGTGCTGTGATCATCTGCGAGCACCGCCACGTTGAGTTGATCATAGGAAATGAGGGGCAAGATTTCGCTTGCAACCGTTTCAACCATCTCCGTTAAATCCATTGTCTCGTTGGCTTTCCCCACGATGCGGTTCAGCAATTCCACCTGGCGATTCTTCCATTCCAACTGAACAGACAGCCGTTTGCGGTCTGATATGTCACGCGCAATGTTGAGCATCGCCACCGGTTCCCCCATGGCGTTGCGCAACAACGTGGTGTTCAAGGAAATCGCGACCGGCGTTCCATCCCGCTTAATCCATGTCATGTCAAAATCGCGCATATAGTTCTTCTCGCGCAGTGCGGCAATCCATCTGACGAAGCTGACCAATTCATCGTCGGCAACCCACGGGTAGGGAAAATCCACGCCGAGAATTTCCGTGCGCGTGTATCCGGTGATGTGGGAAAATTCCTTGTTCACTTCCCAGATTTTCCCGTGCAAGTCCGAGATCATCAAGCCATCGCCCATCGCGTCGATGACGTTCCGGAGCGTTTCCTCAGACTCCTTCACCTCGCGTTCCAAACGCTTGCGGTTCGTAATATCCGTCACAATACCCGTCACTCCCCGGATATTTCCGGAGCCGTCGCGAAGCGGCGCATACCTGATCCAAACAAATGCGGGCTGTTCTCCCTCCGGGTCAAGGGCAAGATCGTCGGAACTCAGCGACTCCCCTTCAAGAGTCTTTGCAAGAATTTGGCGCGTTTCCTCTTTGAAAAGAGCCGGAGCAGCTTCAAAGACGTTTTTCGCAATTACGGCTTCCCGTGTGATACCGGTGATCTGCTCCATAGCCCTGTTCCAATCCACAAAGTTCAGATTGGCGTCAAGAACAAAGACACCCTCATGAATACTTTCGAGAACATTAGCTTTGAATTCTTCCGACCTGACGAGGCCCGATTCAAAATCAACCTGTTTTGTAATGTCACTGAGCGTTCCGAACAGCGAGACAACCTCACCGGTTGTATCGCGGACATAACGGACAGAGTCGCGTATCCAACGGTAGGACGCTTTTCCTTTCGGAAGGAGCCGGTATTCCGTCGTAAATGTTTCGCCGCCATCAAGGTGATGCGTGAGCCGCTGGGAGTACTTCGGGCGATCATCAGGATGGAGAAGCATCCGCCAGAGATCCGGCGACCTGAAAAACTCCGACGGGCTGTAACCCGAGAGCTGTTCAATGCGCGGACTCGCATAAAGAAGCGTTCCCTTTCCGGAAACGTGGTACACAACTTCGGTAATACTCTCCAGCGAAGAGCGGTACCTTTCTTCACTCCTCCTTACTGCATCGAACGATCGTGAACGTGCAATCAACGGACCTAGCGAATCGCGTATCAATTCCAGCATATGATGATGGGTTTCATCCAGCGGTTTTCGCTTCATCCATCCCATCATGACCACGCCGGCCACATGTCCGGAGGAGATGAGCGGAATGAACACAGCGAGGACGACCCCTTTCGAAGCAAACAGCGATTTGTGGGGAAGATGCGGTGGATACTCCTCCTGCGAAAGAACCAGCGGCTCGTGGGTCTTCTGAAGATAGCCGCCGAGACCCTCGTCGATGGACTGAACTGCAAGAACTTCACCGAACATTGTGAGAACGCCATGATCAGCCGAGAGTTGGAATGTTTTTCCTTGTTCATCAAGGATGTACAATCCTCCGATGTCGGCTGAGAATTCCTTCATCGTTCCCTCAAGAACAGCGCGCGCGGAAGCAGCCACATCCACTGCACTCCCCACCGACTTCACAATGGCCAGAATCGATTGAAGGGCGCGTTCGGAGCGCTGTGCTTGCTGATACTTTGTTTTTCCTTCTGTGGCGTCGTGATAAGCAATGACAGACGATTTGCCGAGCGGAAGTTGGACATCCGTTTCTACAGCTTCAATCAATTTCCTTGCATGATGAAGGCGAAGTGGAAATTCAATCGAGTTACGTTCGGGGAGTTTTTTTGCTCCCGATTTCGATGTAACGTCCTCCTGTTTCCCATGGATGGTTTCCACGGATTGGCCTACGACGTCGCCTGAAGAGGCACGGCCCGACATGGAGAGAAATGCTTTGTTCACCCATTCAAAAGCGCCGTTGCGCACAATGGAAACAGGTGTTGCCAAGGCGTCAAGTGCCGTGCGGTATTGTTCCATCGATGCTTGAAGTTGCGCTGTCGTTGAATGGCGCCTGGTTATATCGAACAACATCAGCCAGAGCGCCGGCTTACCATCATATGGTGAACGGGAAGCAATGATCTCGTAGCGTTTCGGGTCAGAATCTCCGAACTCCGCCTCGACAACCAAATTCGGAACTGCGGCATCGGCCACCTGGTAGGCCATCAACTTTTTGAAAGAGTCGCGATTCTTTCGCCCGAGAAACGCGCTCAACGACGTTTTTTCAACCGCTCCGGAAAGCAATCCGTTGAAGTGGCTGTGAAAAGCAGGGTTCGCAAAGAGCAATGTACCCTTTGAAAACACTGCAACAGGTTGCGGGAATCGCGCGAGTATTCCTTTCCATTCCTCGGTTTGAGTCGTTGCCCGTTGAAGATGCACACGTTGATCAGTCACATCATCCAGAACTGCAATATACTCCCCAGCGTTCAATCGCTTTCCGCTTACAGCAAATGTACGCTGTCTGCCCTGTTTCGTACGGATCCGAACCTCGGTTTCAGCCCTTCCCTTCCGCTTGAGTACCCACAGAAACTTTAGCGCGGTGAACCAATGATCTCTTTCAACAACATCACG
>CAZJYO010000193.1:0-5591 GCA_964550275.1 uncultured Chitinophagales bacterium | reverse complement strand
TGAAGGGCTTCCTATTCTCTCACCTGGTGCGGGAGGTCGCCTTTGAGTTCCTCGAGTTCATCAAGGTGATTATCAACTTGTTGCAGCGCAAACAATTGCCGAAGCTTGTTCTCCAATGAGATCTCCTTTGTCATGCTGGTTGCATTGGATTGGTGGAAGAGCGCGCAACCCGGACGGGGATTGCCGCTCCACGGTTGATACAATGTCGTTGTAGTGTTGACGCAAGCACCGGGACAACCGGCAGTTCGGTTTCGTAGTGTCCTGCATCGACAAGCACAATACGCCCGAGAGCATCATGAAATGTGTGGTATGAAACATCAGCCGTGACGAAGACATCAGCCCTGCGTTGAATCGCTTTTTCCAAAAGCTGTGAACCGCTGCCTCCGCAGACCGCAATTCGTTGCACTGTTTTCGCGGAACCGGAAAAGCGGACCGCCTTGGCGCTGAGTTGTCTTCTCACCATTGACAGGAATGATGCAAGTGTTGTTTTGCGCGGGAGATGGCCGATTGCTCCCATGCCGTATTCACGTGAAATATTGCCCAGGGGATACATATCGTACGCGGGCTCTTCGTAAGGGTGTGACTGTCGAAGCGCCTGAAGAATTTTTTCCGTATCTCTGCGCTTGAGAATCATTTCAAGCCGGACCTCTTCAATCTGCTCGCGCCGGAGTTTTTTTCCGCGAGCCGGCTTCGTGTTATTATTCCCCATGAATGTTCCTGTTCCGTCGCTCCGAAAAGAACACTGCTCGTAGTTTCCAATTCGCCCCGCTCCCGCGTCCGACATTGCGTTTGCGACTTGCTCCGCCGAATCCGCTGGCACAAACGTGACGATCTTGCGATCCAATTCGTATGAAGCATCAAGGAAATCGATGTCGCGCAGACCAAGTTTCTCTGCCAGTGCGAAACTGGTACCGCCGCTGGTGAAGTCGATATTCGTGTGAGCGCCGATCAGGTTTATCCCGCCGCGGGTAAGGAGTTGAACGCATCTTCCCGTGCTGGTCCCGCTTGTCACTGACCGGAGCGGCTTGAACAACAGCGGATGATGTGTTATCAGGAGATTTGCCTTGTGCTGTATAGTTTCCCTGATCACTGCTTCTGTGCAATCAAGCGCAACGACAATCCCCCTGACTTCATCTTCCGGGTTTCCGACCAGAATCCCGATGTTGTCCTTCTCCCACGCAATGTCTCTTGGAGCCCATTCTTCGATGGCCCGGTGAACACTGTGTACGGTGAGCCGTTCCCGCATAAAAAAAGTGTCCCGCTTTTTGCGGGACACTTTTGAAAACTCTGTCAGACCCAACGATCTGATCTCTTCTGAATCTTGTACTTCTGGGCGGTCATCTGTTGCAGAACTCCTTTTCGCCTAACAATATAGAAATTCAATGAGTTACATGCAAGCAAACCGGCTCAATCCTTCGGGAATTCAATTTTCTCAAAGTTCAGATCTCTCAGTTTCATGATTTCTTTCTCGATGATAGCAATACTCTTGTCAAGCTCGGAAACAAGCTCCTTTTCAGCCACGGGAAGCTGCTGGCGGGCAAGAATGTCGGTGCTGATCTTCATTGCTGCAAGCGGATTGTTAAATTCGTGGCAAACAGTAACAACGAGTTCCTTAATCGCGTCAGTGCGCTTTTGGGCGATGAGTTCTGCTTTTTGCTGTTTTGCAATCTTGCGCTTGAGGTAAACTCGCTCCAAAATATTGACTATTGTCCTTGGAAGAACGGAATCAACGGCATCATCCTTGACAACGTAGTCATCAACGCCGAATTTCATGGCCTCGATGGCGAGGGAGAAATCCCTGCTTGACGTGAGGAAGATAATCGGGACGTCAATCTGCTTGGCGCGAATTGCCTTTGTTACCTCCAAACCGTTCATTTCCGGGAGAAAATAGTCAAGAAGCACCAAGTCGATATTGTGCTCTTTTTCAAGCATTTCGATGGTGGCGGCGCCGTCTTTTTTCCAGTATATCTCGAATTTCTTGCCCTGGTATTTTGCCAGAAGGTGTTGTGCCACAGAGACATAGGCGGCATCGTCATCGACGATCAGGAGATTGATAAGGTCGGGCGTTTCCATATTCTTCTGCCTGAGTATACCATTTACATGGCAGACTTGCAATCATTCTCAAGAACATATTCAAGAGTTTGCGCCATTTGCTGTAATGGGTTGATTTTATAGAATTCTTTGGCTATCATCGTACCGAAGTTCACGAGGTCGGATGTAAACATTTCCGACTGAGATTGCGAAACCAATTTTCACGTCTGGAGTTTTGAACGATGAGCGATAAGCGCAAGGTTTTGGTGGTGGACGATGAAGACGCGTTGAGAACGGTATTAGGCAGTGAACTTGTGAGTGAAGGGTATGAGGTGGGGACGGCGGCAGATGGTGATGACGCCATTACCGAGTTTCAAAAAAAACCGTATGATCTCGTGTTGCTCGATATCAAAATGCCTCGGATGAATGGATTCGAGGTTCTTCGTTTCATAAAGGACAAAAACCCCAAGACAAAGGTCATTATGCTTACCGGCTTTGCCGATCTCAAGAATGCTATTGAGTCGAAGAAGCTTGGCGCGGAAGACTTTGTCAGCAAACCCTATGACCTTGTTGATTTGTTGACCACAATCGAACGGGTCATGAGTGAATAGAATCGCTCAAGGCGGAGACGTTCTTACCGCTCCGCAGAAACCCTCGCGCACAATGTCCAAGAAGTATAATCTTCTCATCGTCGATGATGAAGAGTCGCTTCGCACCCTGCTGGAAACAGAACTCGCGGACTCCGAAGAGTTCAACGTCGACAAAGCGTCGGATGGCGGACAGGCCATCAACGCGATTCAGGCAAAAGTGTATGATGTGGTTCTCCTGGATATCAGGATGCCGCGCGTCGGCGGTATCGAAGTTCTGAAGTTTGTACAGGAATATTCCCCGACCACGCAAGTCATCATCCTTACCAACTACGCCGATGTGAAGACGGCAATCCAGACCATCAAGTTGGGTGCCTACGATTTCCTAGCCAAACCGTACGACATCGACGAGTTGTTCAATACGATCCACCGCGCCATCGAACGCAGGCAATTGTTCATCGATAACAAGCTGATGAAGAGCGAGCTTGTCCGGAGAGCTGGAAGTTTTGAGCTGATCGGACAGAGCCCCGGATTTCTGAAGCTGATTGAAAGTGCGACGCGATTTGCGGAGAGCGATTCCTTCGTGTTGATTCAGGGCGCAAGTGGAACCGGCAAAGAACTCATCGCGAATCTGATTCACCGGCGAAGCGCGCGCAACAACAGGCCGTTTGTCGCGGTGAACTGCGCTTCCATTCCGGATACGCTTCTTGAAAGTGAACTGTTTGGTCACGAAAAAGGCGCGTTTACCAACGCGTACTCAACCAAGCAAGGGCTTGTTGAAGTGGCTAATGGCGGAACGTTGTTCCTTGATGAAGTCGGCGACATCAGTCCGGCAATTCAGCCAAAGCTCCTTCGATTCCTGGAGACCGGTGAGTTCAGAAGAGTCGGCGGCACAAACTTGCTCACTGTTGACGTTCGTGTCATTAGCGCAACAAACAAGGATCTTCGCTCCGAGGTGGAGGGAGGCCGGTTCCGTGAAGATCTGCTGTACCGCCTCAATGTCGTATCGCTGCGCATGCCGCCTTTGAGGGAACGCAAAGAGGATATTCCGATTCTTACCGAGTTCTTCCTTGCGCGCAAAGCAAAAACAAAACAACCCAAGAAGGTTACTCCTGCGGCGATGAACTTGCTCGCATCCTACACGTGGCCCGGCAATGTTCGCGAACTTGAGCATGTGCTTGAAGGCGCTGTTCTCCTCTCGGACAATGACTATATCGAGGACACGGATCTCTCCATGCACCTTCATCGGAATGACCAGCCGGCCCCGTTAGCGTCTTCCGCTCCTCTTTCCGATGGAGGCATCCTCTCGCTTGAGGATGTGGAGAAAATTCACATCGAGCGCGTTCTGCGCCAGTGCGGATTCAGCAGAACAAAGACCTCCGATGCGCTGGGCATCAGCAAGAAGACGTTGTATCTTAAGATCAAAAGGTACGGCTTGAAACTTGCCGATTAGGACAAGAGAATATTCAAAGCTCCTGAAATGAAATCCCCGGTCACCCGGGGTTTTTTATTTCCGGCTGAAACAATTTCCAGCGCTATCAGTACAACAATGTGACCAGCTACACTAACAAACCTTCCAATGATTAGCCGGATGGACCTGACCAATTCATCCGGCTACTCACCTCCAATTTCTTGACTTTCAGCCATATATTGTGTTCATTTTTCAACGATTTACAGGCCTTTTGACTCATTGTGTTGCTTTTCGTGAACAGCTTTCCTCCACTCAAAAACCGAATCCTGAAAGACTAAATGGGCAAGTTCCAAGGTGTAGATTACTACAACATCGATCAGCTCTTGAGCCAGGACGAAATCCTCGTCCGGCAGACCGTAAGAGAGTTTGTTGATGACAACATTCTTCCTCTGATCGAAAAGCACAATCGCGCCGGAACCTTTCCGATGGAACTCGTGGGCAAGATGGCAGAGCTTGGACTGTTCGGGTCCACGCTTCCCGCAACATACGGTTGTGCGGAAATGAACAATGTTGCTTACGGCCTCGTCACGCAGGAACTTGAGCGCGGCGACAGTGGCATTCGCAGTTTTGCTTCAGTCCAAAGTTCCCTTGTAATGTATCCCATCTATGCATTTGGTTCGGACAAGCAGAAAGACTACTGGCTTCCGAAGATGGCCAAGGGAGAAAAGATAGGATGCTTCGGACTTACGGAACCTGATTACGGATCGAATCCGGGCGGAATGATTACGCGTGCCGTTGAAGTTGCAGATGGCTATGTATTGAACGGCGCAAAAATGTGGATCACCAACGGAACGATTGCTGATGTTGCCGTGGTGTGGGCGAAGTTAAATGGCGTTGTGAACGGCTTTCTCGTTGAGAAAGGGTCGAAGGGTTTCTCCGCGCCTGAGATGAAGGGGAAGCATTCCCTGCGCGCATCAATTACCTCTGAATTGATTTTCCAGGACGTTCATATTCCCAAAGAGAACCGTCTGCCCAACATCGAAGGTCTGAAGGGGCCTTTGATGTGTCTGACGCAGGCACGTTATGGCATCGCATGGGGCGCCATCGGCGCGGCGATGGCATGCTATGATGCGGCATTGCAGTACGCAACGTCGCGAATCCAATTCGGCAAACCGATTGCTTCGTTTCAGCTCACGCAAGCAAAGCTTGTACACATGCTCTCCGAGATCACCAAAGCACAGTTGCTGTGCATTCACCTAGGCCGGTTGAAAGATTCCGGAAAGATGCGTCCGCAACAGGTTTCGCTTGCCAAACGCAACAACGTGTTTCAGGCATTGGAGATTGCGCGCGATGCGCGCACCATACTGGGCGCCAACGGTATTTTGGACGAATATCCGGTGATGCGCCATGCCGCGAACCTGGAATCGGTATTGACATACGAAGGCACGCACGAAATGCACACGCTTATTATCGGTGAGGATATTACCGGCATACAAGCGTTCAGTTGAGTTTCGCTTCCCGGAACACATTGCACAGGATTATGAATCAAAAAATCATAGGTG
>CAZJYO010000192.1:0-5592 GCA_964550275.1 uncultured Chitinophagales bacterium | reverse complement strand
ACTATCCCGTCGAGTTCCTCAGCATCTCCACAGAAAAAGGTCTGACCCTCCGGGCAACGGTTACCGAATTCGGGCCCGTCCTCTTCTCAAAAATTCTGGGACTCAATGACGTTCAGTCCGGCGTTGTTTCCCTGGTGTTCAAGTACGCCGATGACAAACAACTCCCGCTGTTGGATCTCAAGGACTTCAAGAAGACTCTGCAGTTTCTCACCAACGAGGGGAAGGAAGAAATCGAGGGAGACTACGGGCGCATCAGCACTGCGACAAGCAGTACGATTATCAGGAAAGTTCTGGAGATTGAACAGGAAGGCGCCGATCGTTTCTTCGGGGAGCGTTCGTTCGACATTGATGATCTACTGAGAGTTGATGACCGCGGCTATGGCTACATCAGCATGATCCGGCTGATGGATATTCAGAGCAAACCGCGGTTGTTTTCCACGTTCATGCTCTCCCTGCTTGCGGAAGTGTATGCGAAATTCCCCGAGGAGGGAGACCCCGAACAACCAAAGCTTGTGATGTTCGTGGATGAGGCGCATCTGATTTTCAAGGAGGCGTCAAAGCCCCTGCTTGAGCAGCTCGAAACAACCATGAAACTTATCCGCTCAAAGGGCGTCGGGGTTATTTACTGTACGCAATCGCCCACGGATATCCCTCCGCCCATACTTGCCCAGCTTGGCTTGAAAGTACAGCATGCGTTACGAGCTTTTACCGCGGAGGACCGGAAAGCAATCAAACAAGCAGCGCAGAACTATCCCGAGACATCATTCTATACAACAGATGAAACCCTGACGTCGATGGGCATCGGCGAAGCGCTTGTCACCGCGCTCAATGAAAAGGGAATCCCGACCCCTCTGGCACACACCCTGGTATGCGCGCCACAATCGCGCATGGGCCCGGTAACGGAGCAGGAACTGGAACAGACTGCTCGAGAATCCTCCATTGCAAGAAAATACAACGAGACGCTCGATCCGCAATCAGCGTATGAAATGCTGTCCGCAAAAATAGCACAGTCGGCGGAACAATCGCCGCCGGCTTCTTCCCCGCGCAAACACGGGAAAACAACCACCGAGATTGTTCTTGGGAACCCGCTCACACGGCAAATCGGACGAACCGTTGCACGCGAACTGACACGGGGACTTCTGGGCGCGTTGATGGGAAAAGGCCGCAAGAGTTTCTTCTAATCCACACATAATCACTTCTCATTTTTTTGGAAAGAGTAATTCTCATGAGACAATGGCTTTGGGTTGTCCTTGTTCTGGCAACCACTGTCGCACTTGGACAGGAAAAATCGAAGGAAGATATTGAACGCGAAGCGCGGATTCAGGAACAGGCCGCAAAAGCCGGCCAGGATACCGTCAAAGAATGGGGCTGGGGGCACAGAATGCTCGTGGGCATAAACCTCAGTCAGACGTCATTCACAAACTGGGCCCCTGGTGGTGACAATGCACTGGCATATACCGCATGGCTCAAAGGAAATTCCACCATGGAGGTTGAAGATTACACATGGGCGAACACCTACAAGTTGGCATTCGGCCAGTCACGATTGGGAAATCAGGACCTCCGCAAGACCGACGATGAAATCTACCTTGAGTCAGTGCTCATCTACAAACTCCGAACCAAAATCAACCCCTATGTTTCGGCGTCATTGCGGACACAGTTTGCGGATGGATTTCAGTATGATGCAGTAGGAACACCAACCCAGGTATCCGCTTTCTTTGACCCCGCATACTTGACGCAAAGCGCAGGCGTTGCATACAAAATTAGCCCGGTCATATCCACCCGGCTGGGTATTGGTTTGCAGGAGACGTTCTCTTCCACATACGGTTTTGCAGACGACCGGGAAACTGTCGGCTTTGAAAAGAGCCGGGTTGAAGGCGGTCTGGAATCCGTTACTGATGTGGGTTGGGATATTGCGGAGAACATCCGCTACGTCAGCAAGCTTTCCCTGTTCTCCCCCTTCAAGGCAATGGATGAAGTCAACCTTCGTTGGGACAATGTGCTCGCCGCAAAAGTCCACGAGTTTATCTCTGCGGGCATTGATGTGCAGGTCGTCAACGAAAAACGTGTCAGCCCGCGGACACAAATCAAGGAAGTGATCTTCATAGGGTTCAATTACACGCTGTTATAGGATGACGCGATTTTCAAAGCTCCCGAGGAGCTTCTATCTGCGACCGACGGTAACGGTTGCAAAGGAGCTCCTCGGTTGTTTTTTGGTCAGAAGAATCGGTCGAACGATGCTTGTCGGACGCATCGTTGAAGTAGAGGCCTACCTCGGAAGAAAAGATCCCGCGAGTCACACCTATCGAGGCAAGACTCCGAGAAACGAAGTCATGTTCAAGCAGGGCGGACATTTGTACGTGTACTTCACCTACGGCATGCACTACTGCGCTAACGTTGTTACTGAAGGCGAAGGCATCGGCCATGCGGTATTGCTGAGAGCAGTAGAGCCGGTACAGGGACTTGCGACCATGAAGAAGAATCGGAAACGCGGTCACCATGATTCAGAGAAGGGCGTAACCGATGGTCCGGCAAAACTTTGTCAGGCGTTTGAAATCGGAAGAGAAGAAAACGGAACAGATTTGGTGGGCAATAACATCTTTATTGCGAAAGGCCTAGGTTCACGTCCGATCATGATACGGGCAACAAGAAGAATTGGTATCCGGAAAGCAGTTGAACGACGACTACGCTTTGTCGTTGCAGGGTAATTGATGAGTTGGCTCAGCGAGCAAGTTCCTGAGCAAGAAACGCCGCTGTGGCAGAGTCCTTTGAACGCGCTACCTCTTCCGGCGTTCCTTCGGCTACAATCCTCCCACCGGCCTTTCCGCCGCCCGGCCCAAGATCAATAACCCAGTCTGCAGTTTTGATGACATCAAGATTGTGCTCAATCACCACAACGGTATTCCCTTTTTCCACAAGCTTGTTGAGCACATGCAACAAGACCCGGATATCTTCAAAATGAAGCCCCGTGGTCGGCTCATCAAGAATGTACAGCGTTTGACCCGTCCCGATCTTTGAAAGCTCGGTTGAGAGTTTGACGCGCTGTGCTTCGCCGCCGCTCAATGTTGTTGCTTGCTGACCGAGCGTGATGTATCCAAGGCCAACGTCATGCAACGTGGTGAGCTTTCTCTGGAGTGCCGGTATTTCACTGAAGAACTCCACTGCCCCGGCGACGGTCATATCGAGAACATCGGCGATGGACTTTCCCTTGTAGCGTACTTGAAGGGTTTCGCGGTTGTATCTCTTTCCCCGGCAAACATCACACATGACAAAAACATCCGGAAGGAAGTTCATTTCAATCTTCTTAACGCCATCACCTTCACACGCCTCACACCTGCCGCCAGCAACATTGAAGCTGAATCTGCCGGCCTTATAGCCGCGGATCTTTGCCTCCGGCAATTGCGTGAACAGATCACGGACTAAGCCGAATAGCCCGGTGTAGGTTGCGGGATTTGAACGCGGAGTGCGCCCGATTGGCGATTGGTCAATCTCAATCACTTTGTCCAGATTCTGCAATCCGGACAAACTCTTGTACGCCAATGGTGGCTGCTTGGAACGATACAACTTCCTCGAAATCGCAGGGAAAAGTGTCTCCGTAATAAGTGAAGACTTCCCGGAACCACTCACACCCGTAATAGCAATGAATTTTCCCAACGGCAACCGGAGCGTCACGTTGGCAAGGTTGTTTCCCGATGCTCCTTCAAGAAGAAGTGTTTTGCCATTTCCTTTTCTTCGCTCTGACGGCACAGGAACCGTCCGCATTCCCTTCAGATACTGCGCCGTGTAGGATATTGATTCAAATCCATTCCCGCCCATCTTGATGGAGGGGTTCTGCAGTTCAAGCTCGTCAGGTTTTCCAGTTGTAACAATGTACCCGCCGTGCGCTCCGGCTCCCGGTCCAAGATCAATGACATGGTCGGCAGTTTCGATCATTTCACGATCATGCTCGACGACAACAACAGTATTGCCGAGGTCGCGCAAGCGCCTCAGCGAATCAATCAGCTTGATGTTGTCGCTCTGGTGCAATCCGATGCTCGGTTCATCCAAAATGTAAAGCACGCCCACAAGCTGGGAACCGATTTGCGTTGCCAGCCGGATTCGCTGTCCTTCACCTCCCGACAATGTTTTCGCAGAACGGTCGAGCGTCAGGTATTCCAGCCCGACATTCGCCAGGAACTCCAACCGCTCCCGGATTTCTTTAAGAATCTGTGTAGCGATCTCGAGTTGCCTTCCGGTGAACATGAGCTTTTTGAAAAACACCGCCGCATCCGCTATCGACATGCCGACGATCGTGTGGATGGAGTATTGCTTCCCCGACGATCTGTCTTCAATCCGCACAGCGAGACTTTCCCGTTTCAGCCGGCCGCCAGCACAAGCAGTACACGGCTTGGATGACATGTATGCTTCAACCCACTCCCTGATGGTGGATGTACTGGCATCGTCATAATATTTCTTGAGAATTTCCAGCACACCTCCGAAGCGATGTTTGTACGTCACCGTCCTGCCGCTGGAGAAACGGTATTCAATATCAAACTTTTCTTCTCCGGCACCATATAGAAGCACTTCACGAATCTTCTTGGGTAGTTTTTTCAGGGGAGTGTCAAAATCAAAACCATATTTTTTGCTGACGGCGCGCAGTTGACTGAACGCCCATGTTGACCGCGGTTTTCCCAAAGGCGCCAATCCCTCTTTGTTGATGCTGAGCCCGTTATCGGGAATGATGAGGTCGAGATCAAAATCTTTTGTTTCTCCCAGTCCGTCGCAGGTCGGGCAAGCCCCGAAAGGTGAATTGAATGAAAAGGAATTCGGCGCCGGGTCTTCATAACTGATGCCGCAATTCGCGCATGAGAGGTGCTTGCTCATGAGAATATCGGAACCGGAAGGGCTTTGACTTCCTTTTGATTTCGTCTTCGACGCCGGTTCAGGATTGCCATCCAAATGCGCAATGATAACGCCTGATCCAAACCGCAAAGCGACTTCAACAGAATCGGCCAATCGCGAACGGATGTCGCTCTTGAGAACGAGCCGATCCACTACAATCTCGATATTGTGTACTTTGTAGCGGTCAACCTGCATTCCCCGCGTGATTTCCTTGATTGTTCCATCGATGCGGACCCGGAGAAAGCCGTCGCGGAGAATCTGTTCGAATAATTCGCGGTAATGCCCTTTACGGCCGCGGACCACCGGAGCAAGGAGAGAAACCTTTGAGCCCTCCGGTAACTTCAGGAAACTGTCAATAATCTGGTCGGTAGTTTGTTTCTCGACTTTGCGACCACACTTCCAGCAGTATTGCGTTCCAACCCGGGCAAACAGCAAGCGAAGATAATCGTAGATTTCGGTAACAGTGCCAACCGTCGAACGCGGGTTGTGGCTTACGGTTTTCTGTTCAATGGAAATGGCAGGACTCAGTCCCTCGATGTACTCAACCTCGGGACGTTCCATCACATCAAGAAATTGGCGGGCGTACGCGGAGAGACTTTCGACGAAACGGCGCTGGCCTTCCGCGTAGATGGTGTCAAAAGCGAGACTGGATTTGCCGGACCCGGAAAGTCCGGTTATGACGACGAGCTTATCGCGCGGAATATCAACATCAAT
>CAZJYO010000191.1:0-5614 GCA_964550275.1 uncultured Chitinophagales bacterium | reverse complement strand
CAGTCACTCACCCAAAACGTTCGTGAGCCGTTTTGGAAGTTGAGCTACGGGCGCATGAACAAAACGTCAATTCTGTTCCAGATAAATAAATTTCAGACGTCTGAAATCGGTGAACTGACGGCATGGGAAGCATGCATCTTTGCGGTGCGGTGAAAATGTAACCAGAATCTGCGCGACTTTCAAGAGGATTACAAAAAGCCTCAAGTGGTTCTCACAATCATCTTGCTCCAGCAGTGGTCCTCCTTTGAATGCCTTGTTTGGCATGCCTTGCAACGAGCAAAGCCCGTTCGTAGTCGGCGGGAGTATTAATGCTGGTAAGAGGGTGCAGCGCGTCCCCGGTTTGCTCGCTATCGGACGTTAGAAGTGCCGTGTTGAGATCATGAAGGCAGGCATGTACAGAGTGCTGGCCACTTTGCAGGTGATGTTCGATAACAGAGAGACACCTCCTGTGAAACATACCACACAGTGTCTGTTGACTCTCTGTGTCAAGGAGGAGTGCCGCATCACGGCCGACGCTGTGCGCAACGATGCGATCGATATGGGACTCCTGGAGAAACGGTATGTCACAGGGGGCAACGAAGACATAGTCTGTTGTTGCGTTGGAAAGCGCCGAGTGAATTCCGGCAAGGGGACCGCACCTGACGAAAATATCAGGGTACACCGGTAGCCCAAAGAAGCCATACTCCCTGTCATGGTTTGCAATGATAATAACGGAGGCGAACGCACGTTGCAGAGTATTCGCTATCTTCTGGATGAACGTAACTTCATCAATCAGGAGAAGCGCTTTGTCTCGTTGCATGCGTGAGCTTTTTCCCCCTGCGAGGATGGCCCCAACAATGCCTGTTCTTTCTGTTTGCATGCTATTGCATGCGGCCTGCCTCAGCCGCCAATTTCTATCATGGACCTGTTCTCCCGTTGAGCAAGTTCATTCATGGCTGGATGTTGTCGGGGCTTCAGGATTACCGCGCAACGGATCATTTCTTCCAACACATCGTCGCTCGCCCCACCCCGAAGCGGCGCGCGCACATTCACTTCTGCATCATGAAACAAGCACGACTTGATGGACCCATCGGCGGTCAAGCGGAGACGAGAACAACCGCCGCAAAAATGGTCTGAGAGCGACGTGATGAAGCTGACGGTCCCTACAAACCCGGGGATGGAAAAGTCTTGCGCCACCGCATCTGGCCGCGTAGTCAAAGAAACCAATTGATACCGGTATTCAAGGAGTTCCTTCATCACAGCAAAAGGGATGAACGTTCCGGTGTTCCACGCGTTGGCTTTGAACGGCTTGAATTCTATGAAACGGACATTGATGGGACGCTCCTCAGTTCCACAAACTCAGGCAGTTCATCATCATTCACACCACCCATCACCACCATATTCAGCTTCAGCGGCGTGAAGCCCTCTTCGAGGGCTGCATCGATACCTCCCTGGACATCATCAAAGTGTGAGCGCAGAGCAATCCGGTGAAAACGTTCCCGCCGCAGTGTATCCAGACTGATGTTCACGCTGTGCAAACCCGCCCGCTTGAGTTCTTTGATTTGATTCTTGAGCAGTACGCCGTTTGTCGTCAAACCGACTGTGTCAATCCCCGGAATGCACGCAAGGCGATGCACCAAATCCGGGAGGTTCGTCCGAACGAGCGGTTCACCTCCTGTGAGTCGAATCTTCCGCACGCCAAGGCCCGCACACACACGGGCTACGCGTTCAATTTCATTGAAAGAAAGGATCTCCTTGCGGGGCCGCAGGGTAATGCCACCGGCAGGCATGCAATAGATACACCGCAGATTGCAACGCTCGGTCACAGAGATCCGCAAGTAGTTGTGTACGCGCTGATATGAATCAACGAGGGACATTAATGCTTCCGTTTCTTCTTCCTCGCCTCCTGGAGCGTTTCGTCAATCCAGCTCAGCCCTGCCATCATGGATGGGAGCCCGATCGTCGGCAGGGCAAGCAGGGCAACATGACGCATTTCCTCGGGCATAACACCCGCTTCCAACGCCTTACGAACGTGGGAGTGTACGGCCCCCTCCAACCGGGCCCCAACGGAGATCGCGAGCTTGATCATCGCCCGCGTTTTCTCATCGAGGGGTCCTGTTGCATGCACTGCATCGCCCAGCGCTTCATAGGCGCTCGCGACCCGGGGAAAGTCCTTCGTGAATTTCCGAAAACGTTTCGGCACTGCCATCGCGGTAACCTTTCGCATTTACTATGAGATAAAAAGAAAGCCCATCCCGCGGTTAGGATGGGCGCAACAATCCGTTTGTGTCGTTGCCGTGTCTCCTTTCCAAGCCGGGCGGTAGCACCGTTTCCAGCGCAACCGTTCATCACTCGAGCGTGATGGAGTCCTGAGACTCATCGATCATCCCGCCATATGACAGTACCTCATACAGGCGAGGTGACTCGGAGAATTTGCAAGAGTAAAGTCCTAGAACACTACCAGTGCCTGCACATACCCCCAGAACGCCACGTCACTGCCGCCAAAGCGCTGCCGCATCAGTGCATCCGGCACGAATGCAGAGGCGCCGACGTCAAACGTTACGTTCTTGTTATAACGGAAATTCAGCACAAGATCGATTTCCTGGCCGAGTACACGCTGACCGTCCACCGGCTGGTGGTAAGTAAAATGGTGGATCCAACAATGAAAAACTTGCTTTTCCGAGAGTTGCAATGACGTTCGCAGAAACAGGTCCGTAAGCCCCTTGCCAGCCGTGTTGGCCGGGATGTTGATGAAATAGTCCATAAACCCGTAGAACTTGTGACCCGTATGATACACCGGGTCAAATGCTTTATAGGTCGCCCCGTCTGTATTTCCGGATAGCACCTCATACCCTCCAGCCAACCGGCTGAGTACTGAACCGGCGAAGCCATATCCAAGCGTACCCGTGAGCAAGTACGCGGAAACGTCGGCAGTACCCAGCTTTCCTCCTTGATACGCAACCTCGGCCTCGTAGTCAAACATCTCCAACTTTCCTTTTGCGTGCGTCCCGACAGTGAAGCGGGATAGCCGGGGCAATGAACTCTGCGGCGTGGAGAGACCGCGATACCATTCATAGAAGAAATATCCATCGAGCGTGTGTGACGAGAGTTTCTTCATCGTGAGGTGGGTTCCAAGGAAATCGCTCCCCTGGTCATCAACCGGTTGCACCGTCGCAGGGGTAGCGACTGAAACATAGGGTTGAACTTCCCTGACATTCATAGCAAAGAGGTCAACCGTCATCGCCTCAACATCAGCGCGCAATAACGCGCCATCGAAGACACGACCTACATTATGCCAGCCCACAGCGCCAACGATTCTTTCATTCCCATAGGACAATTCCTGACGACCAAGCCTCAGGATCAACGGCTCGACGAACAGGTTCCGGATTTCGACGAATCCCTGGTGCAGGTCGAGATTGCGTGAATCCGAAAGGGTACTCGTCTCCTCGCCAAATGCGCGTGCGTCACGCGCTTGAATAAGAACACGCACGTCTTCCAGTGGCCGCGCCTCAAGGCCAACCCTGGTGCGGAGAAGGGTAATCGTATTCGGGTGCGTTTTTTGACTGAAGTCACGCATGTCAATTTCACTCCGAACCCGGATATCACCCAACCAGCGAATGGAAGGAGCGAATTCCTCGGCCTGGACTTGTATCAACCCGATCAGGATGCACAACGAGAGATTGAAGAGCTTCATAAGTATTGTCGCTTTTGTGAATTTTGCCAGTGACATGTTCCCTCGAAAAGGCAAACAGAATGCCACAGTCTCTCGAAGAGGTCACCAGTATTTTGGGGCAGCAAGGCGGATTTCGCCAGGGGACTCAACAGGCACCCCGCCGGTTTCTCACTGGTGAGAATTCAATTCCTGTTACTGACCATCTGAGGCGAAAGGGCGGGCACATGTGTCAGGAATGCTGAAGACTTTCCACCAGCATGGGGTCCTTGGCGGGAACAATATTTCCGCGGGATAAAGCCCTGAACGTCATATAAAAGAAGGCCGTAACGGCGCCAAGCATCGGCGCCATTTCCCAGACAAACAGCTCCGGCCCCGCGCTCATGAACGGCGGCAAGATCATCCACACCAGATCAATCCAGTGGCCGATCATGATGATGACGCAGACGCGGAGAAGCAAACCCTCGTGCTTCTTCGTCCATTGCGGCAACAATACGATAAACGGAATGGCCCAGTTGAACACCACATTCACAATTGTGAATATGACCCACGTCCCTTGCTCACGATTGATGAGATACGTCACTTCCTCCGGGATATTCGCATACCAGATGAGCATATACTGGCTGAACCAAATGTACATCCAGAAGGTGCTGAATGCAAAAACTAACTTGCCGAGATTGTGCAAATGATCTGCCGTTACCACTTCGCGAAGCGGTCCTCGTCGTTTCAACATGATCACCAGAATCGTCATCGCGGCAAGTGCCGTCTGGAACAGCCCTGCAAAATTGTAGATGCCGAAGATCGTGCTGTACCAGTGAGGCTCAAGAGACATAATCCAGTCCATACTCGCCAGCGAAAACGTAAACGCGAATACCACAATGAAGGCGGCAGAGTACCGTTTGTTCTTTGCCCCAATCTCCACCATACCATTCGCATCCTGGTGCTTCGACAGCGCGACAATCTTCCGGGCAAGGAACCACCACAAGCCAAAATAGAGTAACGCGCGACCAACGAAGAATGGTGTATTCAACCAGAAGGTCTTGGCGCTGAGAATGGGATCATCAACAACAACTTCTGTGTGGCTCCACTCATACAATGCATGAATGCCGAAGAAGGTCAGCAGGAGTAATGCACCGCCGAGTGGAAGCACGCTTGTCATCGCTTCCGGCACCCGGCGAAGCGCCACACTCCATCCGGCATTGGACACGTACTGCAGGGCAATGAACAAGATTGCCCCGAGCCCCAGGCTCATGATATAATACATCGCGAGCAACATGTTGGGCCACGTGCGTTGCGGCGCAAGAAAGAGTCCGACCACTGTTACAGCCGCGCCAACCAAGGCGAGTCTCAGGAGGTTCCTCATGAGCAGTGGCGACGGCGAGAACTGCCCGGGAATGCGCATCGCACTCATTGTTTCACCTCTGCGAGTGCTGTTGCGTTGCTTTGCATCTTCCGGACCTGTAATATCACTTTCCAACGATCTTCCCTGCTGATCTGTGCGGCCATTGAGGGCATGTTTGCCTGGCCACGTGTAAGGATGTGGAACATCTGGCCGTCTTTCATTCTCATGGCTTTCTCTGCGAGGAGTGACGGAGGAGGAGGAAATCCTCTTTGAACAACCGGACCATCTCCCAACCCGCCGGTTCCATGACACGGCTGACAGAACGTAGCAAAGACCAATGCTCCGCGCTCCATTACTCCGTGAACAGAATCGGAAATCGGGTTCCGGAGTTCCATGCCTGCGCGCACCGCGTCTTCCGGGGTTGCATCAAAGGGAAACGGCATGAAACCCCTCGCTATTGTCCCGGCAACAGGGGTTCGTAATGTCTTCCCATCGGGGAAGTTCGGGTTGACGGATTGCGCATCAAACGGAACCGACCGGACCATTCCCGGTAAGAACTCCAGGTTCCTCAGGGTAAAATCACGCCTCAGGGTCCATATCAAACCAACGACAAGCGCCAGGGA
>CAZJYO010000190.1:0-5684 GCA_964550275.1 uncultured Chitinophagales bacterium | reverse complement strand
TCCTGCAACCGGGATAGCACAAGGTCAGCCGACAATCACTGTCGGCATGGTGCAATCCAACATTGATCCATGGGAAAAATGGAAGCACAAAGGCGCGCAACACCTTGAGTACTATCTTGCGCGTACGGAGAGTTTGTCGGAGGGAAAACTGAGGCCGGATCTTGTGTTGTGGCCGGAGACAGCAATAACATATTATTTCCTCACTGAACCGGGTGCGGGTGTGCTCCAACAATTAAGCGACCGCATCTCACGGATGAACACACCGGTGCTTACGGGATTTCAGCATGCGATTTTTTATGAGGATTCCAATGCCGCGCCACCAAGTGCGAAGCGGTCCACAGTTACCGGGCAGCGATACGATGTTTTCAACGCGGCCGCGCTTATCGAACCAAACAGCAAGAATGTTCCCTGGTATGGAAAGATGAAGATGGTGCCGATTGCAGAACGCGTTCCGTATGCGGATGCGTTTCACTTTTTGGATTTTCTTCGGTGGGATGTCGGCATTGGCGGCTGGCAAATCGGGCCTGAACCTACTATCTTCAAAGAAACGAAAACAGGAGCATCCTTCAGCACGATGATCTGTTACGAATCAACGTACCCCGGATTTGTTGCTTCGTTTGTTAAACGTGGAGCCGAGTTTATCGCGATCATTACCATTGACAGCTGGTGGGGAAGGATGTCGGGCGCGTTTCAACACCACCAGTTTGCAATCTTTCGGGCCGTGGAAAACCGGCGGTGGGTTGCACGATGCGCAGTCGGCGGCATGTCCTCTTTTATTGATCCCTTTGGCCGCGTGTATGGCAAGACGGAACTCTTTACCGAAGCGCTTCCTGTGCATACCATCGGCAGGTCACGAGAGCTTACTACATACGCGAAGCTTGGTGATTGGTTTTCGCAGGTGTGTGTCATCGTTTCATTGATTTTACTCGCAACGGCAATCGGTGAGCAATTCATGAACAAGGAATCGGAAGAGCATGGCGTCGGTTATTGACTTGCGAAGCGATACCGTAACCCGACCATCGCAAGCGATGCGTGACGCAATGGCAAATGCGCCTGTCGGCGATGATGTCTTTGCTGAAGACCCGACGGTGAACAAGCTTCAGGAGAAGGTCGCTGAGCTTCTTGGTAAACCAGCGGCGCTCTATGTTCCCAGCGGATCCATGGGAAATCAGATTTGCATCAAGGTCCACACTAAACCCGGCGATGAAATCATTGCGGAGAGGGGCGCGCACATTTTCAATTACGAAACCGGGGCGATAGCGTTTCTATCCGGCGCGCAGACAAACCTGATCGATGGCGAAGCCGGAGTGATGACTGCTGAACAGGTGAAACGCGCAATCAGGCCGCGCGTGTATTACATGTCGAGGACTTCGCTCGTTTGTCTGGAGAACACGCACAACCGGGCGGGCGGGACGATTTATCCTCTTGACGTTATCAAAAGCATTGCACAGGTTGCGCGCGAAGAAGGAATCAGAATGCATCTCGATGGCGCGAGGCTCTGGAACGCATGTGTTGAGACAGGGATTCCACCGCGTGAGTACGCTTCTCATTTTGATTCTGTTTCGGTCTGCATGTCGAAAGGACTCGGTTCGCCGGTTGGGTCAGTCATTGCCGGCACAACGGAATTCATTGCTGAAGCGCGGCGATACAGGAAAATCTTCGGCGGCGGCATGCGACAAGCCGGCGTTATTGCGGCGGCGTGCATCTATGCTCTCGACAATAATATTTCAAGATTGAAAGAAGACCACGCGAAGGCAAAAACCCTTGCATCATCTCTCTCTCGCGTGAAAGGATTTGATCTGAAACCTGAAGATGTCCAGACGAACATCATGATCGTTGGCGTGGAGAAAACCGGCAAGACACCGGAGCAGGTTCTCTCAATGCTGAAGGAGCGCGGCGTACTGCTGACGCCCGGCAACTACATGAGCGTGCGTGCAGTGACGCACATGGATGTCTCGATGGAAGATGTGACACGTGCGGCTCAGATTATGAGCGAACTATTTGGGTAGGCCTTGAGGAAGAAAACCAGCACCACGACACGAAGAAAGAGAAATATTCTCGCAGAGATGTCTCGCGGCAATAGTCCGAAGACTCAATAGCAGCCGGATTATGAATAGGCCCGGCCTTTAGGCCGGGGCAACAGGTGGAAAAACTAAAAGGGGTTTCAACCCTTTCCTCTTGTAAGAGCAAGGACATGGACGACTCAAAATTCAAATTTAAGACTCAGGTCAAAGTTCGCAACTACGAGGTTGATTGGCAGGGGATTGTTCACAATGCGAATTATCTTTTGTATTGCGAATTAGGACGCGTGGAATATCTTCAGCATCTTGGACTCGTTCTTGATGTAAACACGATAAAACATGGTGCTCGCGTCGTCGTGGCACGCAACGAAATTGACTATCTCTCGCCCTCACATTTTGGGGATGTCATTGATGTTCACACCCGCATTTCCTCGATCAAGAATACGAGCTTCGTTTTTGAGGGATTGCTGAAAGACGCAAAGACCGGCAAGGATATCGCCGCCAATGTTTCCATCCATGTATGGCTAAATGACAAAGATGCCCGGCCGATGCCTGTTCCCGATGCTTTTCGGCGGACTGTACAGTCGTTTGAAGGGAAAAATGCGGCGATTCTCTGGCCAACTATTTCGACCTGACCCTTGCTTTTAGGGCCGTCTCTCCCTATCTTAATCACGCCTTCCGATGTAGCCCTTCAGGGGCTATTTTTGTTTGAGAAGGGTGGGACCTTGCCGGGAAGTGAAGTTTTTGGGGTAGAATGAACAACCAATTGCGCGACCTTATCGAAGGTTGTGTCAACCGCAAAGCGGCACACCTGATTGATCTCGTGGTCCGTGGCGTACATGCAAAACCGGTTTTAGAAGTCTTCATTGATTCCGAAAACGGCGTCACAACAGATGTCTGTTCGGCCGTCAGCCGTGAAATTGCAGAAGCGCTGGATGCAAGTCGAGCTATTGGGCGGGATTATACGTTAACCGTTTCCTCCCCGGGCATCGACAGATCGTTGCGTTTTCCTTGGCAATATGCAAAACACGCCGGAAGAACGCTGAGGATTAAAACAAAAAGCGCCGATCAAACGGGGGAAGTAACCGGCACGTGCAAGGCCGCGGATGAAACCGGCGTCACAATCGAAACAAAGAATGGTCCCGTGGTGATCACCTACGATGTGATCAGCGAGGCGAAAGTGAAAGCGCCTTGGTAAATTATAGAATGTATCTGAATAGCGGAGAGATGAGCAATGAATGCTGAGATTGTTGAATCCTTTTCCCAGATGGTGCGGGAAAAAGGGATTGACAAGGATATCCTGACCGGCGTTGTGGAGGATGTATTCTCCATGATGGTAAGAAAAAAGTACGGACAGGATGCCAAGTTTAGTGTTGTGGTGAACATGGACAAGGGAGACATTGAAATCTACCTTGAGCGCCAGGTTGTTGAAACCGTGGAAAATCCCAACACCCAAATTGATGTCGAGACCGCGCGTGAGCTCTCAGGCGAAGAGCTTGAAGTCGGCGAAGATTACGTGGAGATTATCCCCCTGGTGTCCTTCGGTCGACGCCTGGTCGTCAGCGCCAAGCAAAACCTGAACCAGCGCATCAAGGAAATTGAACGCGAGATCATCTACAACGAATACAGCAGTACGATCGGTGATATTATCGTCGGTGAAATTTACCAGCTTCGCCGTACGGAAATTCTCATCATCCATAACAAGAACGAGTTGGTTCTCCCGAAGAGTGAGCAGATCTTCAAGGAGCGTTACAAGAAGGGTGATACCATCCGCGCCGTCATCAAGGAAGTTCGAAAGAACGTCGGCACCCCTGTGGTGATTGTTTCCCGCGCTGATCCCCAGTTCCTCGCAAAGCTGTTTGAAATGGAAATCCCCGAGATTTACGACGGCATTATCGAAATCAAGCAGATTGCGCGTGAACCCGGCGAACGCGCCAAGGTTGCCGTGGAATCGCATGATGATCGGATTGATGCAGTGGGAGCGTGTGTTGGCATGAAGGGCGTTCGTATCCACACGATCGTTCGTGAACTCAACAACGAGAACATCGACGTCATCAACTACAGCGACCAGGCCGAGGTGTTCATCCAGCGCGCTCTTGCACCTTCCAAGTTGAAAAGCATTGAGGTTGACAAGGAAGCAAAAACGGCAAATGTTGTTGTTGCGGCCGACCAGGTTTCGCTTGCGATCGGGCGGAACGGACAGAATATTCGACTTGCTTCCCGGCTCACCGGATACAACATCAACCTGATCAAGGAAGGCGGAGACGACGAGTACGATATTGAACTCGTGGACTTCAAGCAGGAGCTTGGCGAGGAATTATACCTTGCGCTCATCGAAGCCGGTTTGGAAACTGCAAACGACGTTATCAATGCGCCGACGGAAACACTTCTTGCCATCGAGGGATTGACAAAGGAACGCATTGACGAGTTGCGTGAAATGATGCGCCGCGATCTCGAAGAGGCGGAAGTTGAAGAGGATGAAGAAGACGAGACGGACGGTGATGAGGAAGAGCAGGAAGCTCCTGCAAATGAAGCAAGCAATGGCACTGACGCGGAACAATCCGGAACACCGGAAGCCGAGACTTCTGAGGAAAAGCCCCGTCAGGAATAAACCGGGAACTGAATGGCTGAAATAGCTGAGAAAAGAAAAAAAGTTTACAAGGTTGCGACGGAACTGAATCTTTCGCACGAGACTCTCTTGGAGTTCCTGCGGAAGAAAGGCCATGAGGTGAAGAGCCACATGTCCGCGGTTGACGAGGGTATGATGCGCGATATTCTTCTCCACTTTAAGAAGGAGAAGGATGTTGCCGACAAGCATCACCGGAAGTTGACCGAGATTCGTGAGACCAAAAAGCGCACCGAGAAGAAGGAAGAGGAGGATAGACAGGCGGCTGTTGCTCATGCACGCGAAGAACAGGCAGTGAAACCTGTTGAACTTGTTGTTGCCGCCGAACCTGAACCCTCGCCGGTTGTTGCAGTGGAGGAAGCGGCTGTTGACGAAACCGTTGTTGCCGTGGAAGAGCCTTCAACGGAGGCGGCCCCTGCCGCGGCAGAACAACCCGTCGAGGCCGTTGTACCGGAAGCCCGAAAACCGGCCGCGAAATATCTCTCGCCCTTGGAAAAAGAACGCCTCGGCAAAGTCGGCCTGACGATTAAAGGCAAGATTGATTTAGCTCCCAAGAAAGCTGCTCCCAAAAAACGCGCTGGCGCGGCGGAACCACAAGCACCTGCGGCTCCACCAGCGGAGGGTGAAGAACAACACCGCAAGAAGAAAAAAAAGCGCAAGGTAAAGGAAGATGGCGTAACAGCGGCTCCCGTTGAAGGTGATGATCTCGACAGGAAGAAGAAGAAAAAGAAGCGCCTGAAGGGCAACGAGATAAGTCAAACAGAAGTTGACAAGTCGATCCGTCAAACACTGCAGAACATGACGGAAGATTTGCCGGTCAGTCAGCGTGCGGCGGCCCGTAAACGCAAGCGCAAGGAACGGGAAGAAGAAGAACAGCGCCAGATCGAAGAGGCAAAACTTGCGGAAGGGAAACTCAAGGTTACCGAGTTCCTTTCGGTGAACGATCTCGCGAACCTGATGCGCGTCAATGTCGCGGACGTCATCAAGAAGTGTATGGAACTCGGCATCATGGTCTCCATCAACCAGCGGTTGGACAA
>CAZJYO010000189.1:0-5709 GCA_964550275.1 uncultured Chitinophagales bacterium | reverse complement strand
AGTTTGCTGAAGCAGGTTGATGGCTCCGGCCTTGCGTCCGAATCGGCCAAGATGTTTTCCATTGATCGGGCCGGGAGGCATTTGCAAGAATTCCGGGGCATCAATAAGATTGGGCCTTCCGGAAATCCCGTCGCCGTTTGCATCGGTTGGATCAGCGTATGCAAGGATCGTTTGATAGGGAATCGCTTCAATCAATCCCAGGCCGGTAACAAGCGGCCCGCCGCGCGTGGAAATCGCATTTGCTTGCGACGGAATAGTCTCGGCAGGATACCCGGGCATACTGCGCTCTTGCAGTTGAGGTCCTCCCAACAGAACAAGCGGATCAAACCCCCCGCTGCCGTCGTTGTGCCCAAACCGTTTCAGATTTGTCGATGGATGACCGCGCCCATCGCCGACATGACAACGCTCGCATGACGCCTGGTTAAACAACGGACCCAGTCCGGTTTGAAATGTGAACACTTCGCCGAACGCTTCATCCCCGCGCGTGAACACCAGTTGCTGTTCATTCGTCAATCCGTCAATCGGTCCGTCAAATGATTGATCGGGTTCGGGCGCTTTTGTCAACAGCTCGTCGCAGCCGTTCATTACAAGAATGAGCGTAAGGAGAAGAGCGGCTGCACCTGCGAACGCGCTGTTTTGTCCTAGCCGGCCCATCCAAAGACCCTCCAAATCTGCGCGTTGAAAAAACATAAAATAAGTCCCATGACCACCGGCAGAAGAGCCGAGACAAGCGTCCACTTCACACTGCCGGTCTCTTTGTAGATAGTGTAGATGGTAGTGGAGCACGGGTTATGCACAAGACTGAACAGCATCAGATTAACAGCCGTGAGCAGCGTCCACCCGCCGGCATTGAACACAGACAGGTACGCGTTCATATCTTCCAGTTCAAACAGTACGCCGGCTCCCGATCCATAGCCGGTCATGTTCGCGCCCAAAACGGTGAGCATGAGAATCGTCGGGATGACAATTTCATTCGCAGGGATGGCGATGATGTAGGCGAGAAGAATCACGCCATTCAATCCCAGGAGAATGCCAAACGGATGAAGTGCGTCCATGATGTAGCCGGCGAGCGGGGTTCCGCCAATTGAGATGTTGCTTAACAGCCAGATCACCGCACCGGCGGGAACGGCAAACACAACTGCACGCCAGAGAACAAAGATTGTTCTATCGATGAGCGATGTGTACAGCGTGCGCCAAATTTGCGGCGGACGATACGGCGGCAACTCAAGATTGAATGTTGATGACTCACCTCGCAAGACGGTACGGGAGAGAAACCAGGACGTCAGGAATGTTAATGCGATACCGAACAACGCAACGGCCACAACCGCTGCAGCGGAAAGAAGTCCACCCAGACCGGCGGGTGCGAGCGCGCCAATGAACAGCGTTGCAATGAGGATCTGTGTCGGCCATCTGCCGTTGCACAGGGCAAAGTTATTGGTAATGATCGCGATGAGCCGCTCACGCGGGCTGTCGATGATGCGTGTCGCGACAATCCCGGCCGCATTACAGCCGTAACCCATGCTCATAGTAAGAGCTTGTTTGCCGTGAGCACCTGCTTTACGAAACAGGTTGTCAAGATTGAACGCCACGCGGGGCAAATATCCAAAGTCCTCCAGCAAGGTAAACACCGGAAAGAAAATCGCCATGGGAGGTAACATCACGCTGATGACCCACGCTGCAGCAAGGTAGATTCCATCGATCAGCAGTCCACTCAGCCACCAGGGGAATTCGATATCTGAAGCAATGGATTTCAACAACGGATGGCCTTTATCCAGAAGGATATCCGCAATCATGGAAGACGGAACATTTGCTCCTTCGATCGTAATCCAAAAAACCGCCGTAAGAAGAAGAAGCATGATCGGAAAGCCGGTCCACCTTCCGGTGAGAATCCTGTCAAGGAACCGGTCCCAGTCGAAAGCCGAGCTTTTGTTCTCCGCGTGAACAACAGCATCAGCAATACGCGCGGCATCGGTGTAAATGGATTCCATCACCGTGTCATGGATATTTTCGCCAAGTTCCCAGCGCAGTGAGCTGGCGCGGTTCAATATGCCGGATGAGGTTGTCATGCCGTAACTCCATCGTTCCGCACTTCGTCCGCGCGGCCGAGTGATGCAAGGTCACCACTTTGAACGGCTTGGATAATCTGGTCGTCGCCATCAAGCAGGCGTAGGGCAATCCACCGCTCATTGGTCAGTCCGGGGAAACGCTGTACCAGCGAACCGGAAAGTTCCTTGACTGCCCGTTCGAGTGAGCGGGAAGCACCTTGGATGCGGTACGGTTTGCAAACAAACGCGCCGGTCACAACATCGTGGATGGAGTGCAGGAGTTGATCAATACCCCGGCCCTGGCGCGCCGCCGCAAGAACCACGGGAACGCCGAGCTTCTTTGACAACAGCCGGTCATCAACGGTAATGCGATGGCGCTGTGCCTCATCAATGAGGTTGACGCACACAACCGCACGATCCGTAATTTCCAAAACCTGCAACACAAGATTCAGGTTCCGTTCCAACCGCGTCGCATCAACAACAACGACAGTAACGTCGGGTTGCCCGAACAAAATGAAATTGCGCGCAATCTCTTCGTCGGTGCTTGTAGAAAGAAGCGAGTACGTCCCGGGAAGATCAACAATCTTGTAGCGCTTTTCTCCGTATTGGAACGCTCCTTCTGCGCGCGTAACAGTCTTTCCCGGCCAATTGCCTGTGTGCTGGCGCAGACCGGTGAGCGCGTTAAAGACCGTACTCTTGCCGGTGTTCGGATTTCCGGCAAGTGCAATCACATAGTCCGTTTTGTCCAGATTCACGCCAAGTCTCGTCAGGTTACCGACATTATGAACCGGACAGGTTTCACATGCAGTCTGTGTTGTCATGAATTCTTCTCCTCTTCGCGGCGGACGTGAATCCAGTGCGCCTGCGATTCGCGAAGCGCAATGGTTGCGCCGCGAATTTCGTAGGCTGTCGGATCGCCGCCGGCACTCTTCATGAGCGCGGCAATGTGTGTTCCGGGAATAACGCCGAGGTCCAGCAGTCGGCGTCGCTGAATTCCCCTGCATGCGCGCGATATGCCCACAACGTGGCCACGTTCACCCGGCCTTATTGCAGAAAGCGGTTCGTATGGACCTTCAAGAGACTCTTCTTCGTCGAGCAGGACCACCGTAATGTTGGCCGCGGCAACGTGAGGAAGCATGATGCTCTTCCCGCCGCTTTCAATGCGAACATTCTCCGCGGATGAATCAATCAGCCGGATTGTCAAACCCGGCGCGATTCCTTGCGAGACAAGGTGGGCATACACCGTGATTGGTTCATCTTCGATATGAATAACGCGTGCCCTGTCGCCTGCCTGTAACGACGTCAAGGGTGCACCCCTGCGAATCGGAAGATCGCCTCCGGCGGTTGGAATGGGATCGCCGTGCGGATCGAACCGGGGATTACCCATTTGCACGGCAAGTGCGTCTGCTTCCGTGCTGGATATCGTGTGTTCCATGCGTTCGGCTTCGCGATGCCAATCGGTTTCGGCAACGCCCGTGGTGTCCGCAAGATATCGCTCCCACAATCTGTGGACGCGAATAACGCGCAACGCATACGCTCTCCCCTCTCCGGTGAGTTCAATACCTTCACCGCTTGGAGAAACCAGCCCGAGTGTTTGCAGGCGTGTGATAAGTTCCGCCGCTTCATCACGCGAGATGCCGAGTACGCCGCTCATACTCTCGCCGGTGGAGACGAGGCGTTTGTGTTCGTAGTCGTACAGATGCTTCAGCGCGTCTTCCATGCGCTCGCGAAGCGTGTAGCGCGACGTTCTTCGCCAGCGGGCAATGAGTCCTGTGTGCGGCCAGAATATAAGGACGACCGCAGCGAGAACAAGAATCCCGAGTATAAGGGTAACACCCGGATGCATTTATGAAACCTTCCCAACAAAAATTGCTTCTGCGACCTGTTTGCTCAGAAAATGCTGTTTCGCTCCGACCTTCACAACGAGGGAGCCGTCAAAATCCTTCCGATCACGCACCGTGATTTTGCCGTTCAGTCGAATGCCGAGTTTTGACGCATGCTGAAGAATCGCCGGACTTTCATCGCTGACCCGGAGGACCTCAACGACATCGCCGGCATCACAATGAGCCAGCGGTGTGTACTCGGTGACATCAAGGTCACCCTCTGCTGTCGGTATCGGATCGCCATGGGGATCACCCGTCGGGTAGCCGAGAGCCTTGTCCAGACTCGCTTCCAATTCATCCGACGTGACATGCTCGAGACGTTCCGCCTCATCGTGGACCCTGTCCCAGGAAAATCCCAAAAACTTCGCGAGGTACATTTCCCACAAGCGGTGTCTCCGAACAATCTTGAGCGCCATGCGTTTCCCGGCTTTCGTCAGCATCACGCCCTGGTATTTCTCATAACTCACGTACCCCTTCTCTGAAAGCTTCTTCACCATGTCGGTGACGGAGGGATCCGATAGTTCCATGTTTGCGGCGAGCTCCGAGGTGGTCACTTTCGTCCCCGTTTTCTGGAGCTTGTAAATATTCTTGATGTAGTCTTCGGTGCTTCTGTTGTGCATTGCCCATCGCCTTTATTTAGGTCTGCCTAATTTTTAATTTAACCATTTCTAACAGAATGTCAAGGCGTGCCAAATGGTGCGGCCGGGGCCAAACGAGAAGGTGTGTGTCACAACCGGCTTTAGCGGTTCGGTTTGGGGGATTTTTGTTCGATCAGACGGGCAAGCTGTTGGCGGGCGTGTTCATATTGGTATCCGCGTTGCGCCCAAGGCGGCTGTTGGTCGTGAGAGACTTGATCAAATGCCGCCGGTATGACGGCATCAACGATATCCTGTGTTTTGACACCCAGCGAACGTGCCAGATAAAGGTATTCGTAGTCTTGAGCGCCCCGGCGCCAGTTCTTCAATCGAATGCCGGCGATGGGGCCCGCGATGCCGCGATCGTCACCCGGTTCACTTCCTTTGTTCTCCCCCGCGTACACAAGCGTACCATCACCGTTGCTCTTGTAGCGCCAGTCTCTTTCCCATGGATTGTAGGGATAGCCGCTTCGCTCGCCGAAACTGTTGATAGACCAATACCAATATTCATCGACTTCGTATTTCCACATGATCCAGCAATTTGCCCGTTGATCAATTGCCGGCGCATCAATAGCTTCCGTTCCGTACGATGGCCGCGTTCCGCCGTACAACCCGACGCGTTCACCGCGTTGGCGCGCGGCGCGCGCGCTATCAATGACGTATCCCATCGGGTAGGGATTCCATATGTTGCGTTTATGCCGGTACCCGGATTGCGTCCCGCCGCAAAACCAGATGTCAACAACGCCGCGAAGATCGGGACGGATATTTGTCGCAACGCGATATCGCAGCCCTTTACCGGGGCCGGGATTTGTTTTCAGCCAGCGCGACTTCCGGCGCATGTCGGGAAATGCACTCGTGTCCGTGTCGCTGTTTTCAATCCCGGGCTCTTCAGGTCCATACTTCGCAATCACCGTTGCCGGGCTGTTGCTCCGGAACCAATTCACCCACCAATCCGATGTATCCCGCCATATCGTGCGGAAGGCGTTTGTGTCACTGGTAAATCTGAATCCTGAAACATATCCCTTGTCCGGACGCTTCTCATTATTTGGTTGATCAAACGGCCCGATCATGTAGTAGTTCGGTGCAAATCCGGTTCCCGGACCGAAGTAACCGCTGTCAGCAACAAAGAGCTTTCCCGAATACACT
>CAZJYO010000188.1:4546-5762 GCA_964550275.1 uncultured Chitinophagales bacterium | reverse complement strand
GGGATATGTTGCGGGAGATTCCGCAGCAATGTTCTTTCCGCCTGCGAGAGAAATCAGTTCATTCAGGAACGTTCCGCTCCCCACGACGATCAGCGGCTGAAGCGCCACAATCATCATGACGGTTTTTTCAGCACGCGGGCCCATGCGCATCGCGAGGCGCCCGGCGCGGTTTTTCATGTCGCGCACAACGCTGTCGGCTTCATGGCGATGACCGGTTAACATGCCGACGTCTTCGATAGAGGCGTACACACCCTCAAGATTTCTCGGGTTGGTAACGAACATTGCGATGCCCACCTCGGAAAGCTTGCCGAAATCCTCCCTGATGTTTCCCTCCATGCTGAGAATAATCAGGTCGGGTTTCAGGGCAACAATGGTTTCGATGCTGGGATTAACAACACCGCCGACGCGAGCGAGGCGCGAGGCTTCGGGGGGAAAATTGCAGTAATCAGTGACGGCCACAACCTGGTTTCCCGCGCCGACGGCAAAGAGCGTTTCGGTAATGCTTGGAGCGAGGGAAACAATACGCGCGGGAGGTGTGCGTAAAACAACTTCGCGGTTCAGGTCATCCGTGATGGTGATTTGGCCGAACGAAGTCGCAGTGCATACTGCGAGAAAAACAGAAATTTGTCGGAGCCTGAACATGTCGAAGACGGATTGATTGGAATAAAAGTAGCAACGGCAATATAGCCGATGGTGCAGGGAGAAGCAAGAAGGGTAGAGAAGGTGAAGAGTTATCAGTGATGAGTGAAGAGTGAGAATTGAGAATTCGCTTCCTTGTGGTTGATACGGCATGTGGCCGTTTCCCACATTCGTTCGTTGACTTTCCCTGCCTTTTTGTAGAGATTGGGCTGGAAATTTTTTCTGCACCAACCAGAAAGATCACGTGGACAAGTTCGTTATTCGCGGCGGCAAAAAACTCAATGGCTCGGTTTCCATCAGCGGAGCCAAAAACGCGTCTCTTGCGCTCATGCCCGCAACCCTTCTCGCAAGCGGCACATTCCGGCTTGGCAATACACCGGATCTCCGCGATGTCACCACAATGTCCAGTCTCCTTAAATCCATGGGTGTTAAATCTTCCATCAAGAATAATCTCCTCACGCTTGATACAACTGGCGTGAACAAATGGGAAGCGCCATACACGCATGTCAAAAAAATGCGCGCCTCCATTTATGTTCTTGGCCCGCTGGTAGGGAGGTTCGGGCGGGCGAAGGTTTCA
>CAZJYO010000188.1:0-4531 GCA_964550275.1 uncultured Chitinophagales bacterium | reverse complement strand
CTTGCCGGAGGTTGTGCTTGGGGTCCGCGGCCGGTGAACCTTCATATTGAAGGCATTCGCAAGCTTGGCGCGGAGATCGAACTGGAGCGCGGCTATATCATCGCGAAGGCAAAACGGCTGACGGGCACGCGCATCAATTTTGATGTTTCCAGCGTTGGTGCGACGGGAAACATTCTGATGGCTGCCGTGCTGGCAAAAGGAACCACCCTGATTGAAAACGCGGCATTAGAGCCCGAGATTACCGCGCTCGCGCTATTTCTTCAGAGTATGGGGGCAAAGATTGGCGGCATCGGAACCAACCGTCTCGAAGTGGAAGGCGTGGACGAACTTCATCCGGCAGACTGCGAGACTATTCCGGACCGCATTGAAGCAGGAACATTTCTCGTTGCCGGTGCCATCACCGGAGGGAAGATAACACTTGATCGGGTGAACCCCGAACACTTCTCCGCAGTGACAGCGAAACTTGCTGACGCGGGTTGTCGCATTACCGTCGGTGCGACATCAGTAACGATTGATGCTTCGAACGGAATCTCACCCGTTGACGTCACAGCAACGATTTATCCCGGCTTCCCGACCGATATGCAGGCACAGTGGATCGCCCTGATGGCGATCGCCAAAGGAAACTCCGTTGTCACGGACAACATCTACTTCGACAGGTTCAAACATGTGCCCGAGCTTCTTCGTCTTGGCGCGGATATCGAAATGAAGGAGAATGTTGCCGTTGTGAAAGGGATGTCCCGCCTGACAGGGGCAACGGTGATGTCAACCGACTTGCGCGCATCGGCCTCACTGCTTCTCGCCGGGCTTGCCGCCGAAGGAACAACCGAGGTGCTGCGCGTGTATCACATCGACCGCGGCTATGAAGCTATTGAAAAGAAGCTCCGATCACTCGGCGCGGACATTGAACGTGTCTCCGGTGAAGAGTTCTAGATACATTCCACAAGCGTAGGGTTCCATGCCAACGCGAAGCGTTATTATCGCCTCGATCCTGTACCTGATTATTTCTGTCCTCTGCACACAAATTCCCCTCCTGAACTACCTTGGTTACGAATTCTCCGCTTTGGTTGCAGTAGTCTCTTCGATCCTTTCTCTCCTCATGACGGCGAATGCTGTGCGAATACATTCCCATCACGGCTCTGAAGCGAAAAGGATTTTCCTTTCCACTCTTTCACAGAATCTCCTGTTGCTGTCCATTCCGCTCGTTGTTATACTGACGAACGCTCTCTTCGTCAGAAACTGTTCGCTGGTTGATGGATTGTGGTTTTTCCTTCTTCTTCCTGTGGTGAGTTGCTGGTTCGCGACGTGTGTCGGGTTCTTTTGCGGGTTACACTACACGTGGTCAAAAACCATCGCGCTGATGTTTTTCGCCGCGACGATTCTCTATGCGATATATCTCGGCTACGCTACTCCCGCCGTGTTTGCGTACAACGTTTTTTTCGGCTTCTTTCCCGGCCTGACGTACGATGAATCCCTTTCCATCACGCAAACGCTGATCCATTTCAGGGCCTTTACTGTTGCGCTCGGGGCTGTGTTTTTGTGGCTCGCAGTTCTTCTTGTGCGGAATACGCAGAGGACCGATTCGGCCATCCATAAAGGAACCACGTTGCTTCGTGTGCTTATGGCGCGGGAACATTTCTGGAAAACCGCGCTCATAGTTGTCGGCGTGGCGGCCGTTTACATGTTTCGCTGTGAACTGGGGTTTGAATCCACCGCCTCTTTTATACGCAGGCAACTTGGGAAAACCCTCACGACAGAACATGTTACGATGTACTATTCCGCGGAAACCTGTTCTGAAGCAGAGGCGCAGGAAATCATTGATGAACACGAGTTCCAGATTTCGCAGCTTCTGGAAGAACTTGGATTGTCATCCGCCGAAAGAATAGAGTCGTATGTGTATCCATCCGCGGCAAGCAAGAAAAAGCTGATGGGAGCCGGCGCAACGAATATTGCCAAGCCGTGGACAATGCAAATTCATGTTACACAGCAAACATTGGACGGATCGCTGAAACACGAACTCGCCCATGTTCTCTTGGGCGAATTCGGGATGCCGGTGATACGCGCCAACCTGAACACAGCGTTGGTGGAGGGCTTGGCAATGGCGCTGGAGTGGAATTGGGGGAACAGAACACTGCATCAACATGCCGCGGCGCTGTTTCGCTTCGGTGTGCTTCCTGATGTTGCCTCCGTGATGGAGACATCGGGGTTTGTTGCACAGTCCTCAAGCACGGGCTATGTTATCGCCGGGTCGTTCTGCCGTTTCCTGATTGACCGCTACGGGATGCGACTCATGCTGCAGGCGTATCGGGGCAGGCCGTTTGCGGAAGTGTATGGAAAAGAGACGGATGAACTTGTACGCGAATGGAAAGAGTTTCTGCGCGCCGTTCCTGTTGATGAGCAGGAGAGAGATATTGTGGACGTTTTCTTTCGAAGGCCGTCGATATTCAGAAAAGTTTGTGTGCGGGTCATTGCGGCGAGAAACAGCGAAGCAGCATCGGCAATGAGGCAGAATGATTTTGCGCGCGCGGCGGCGTTGTACATGCAATCATACGATGAAGCCCGCGGAATGGAGTCGCTCGCGGGATTTGTCACCGGCGCCCTGTATGCCGGTAATAATGCGGGAGTTGTTGCAGTGCTCGACACGCTCGTTCTTCGCGAAACCCCGTCGCATTACTTGTCGCTCTTTAATACCTTTGGCATTGCGCTGTGGGCGGAAGGGAACCCCGGCCGCGCAGAGCAACTGTTCGTGCGCGTCGCAAAAGCGGACGTACAGGATAATATGACAGAATCTGCGTTGATTTGGATGGCAGCAATGCGCGATTCCGCCAATCAGGCGGCGTTATGCCGCTATGCACGTTCAGTTGCGAAGGATACGCTTCGAGAAGAAATGCTGGACTCCATGATTCGGGATTCAAAAGGTTGGGTTCCCCGCCTGTTGAAAGCCCGTCTTCTTTCGCGCATGCGGCAATGGAAGGAATCCGCCGCACTGTTTGAAGAGCTTGCCGGTTCAATACCCGTCGAACGCCTCGAAGCGTCGCGGTTGCGTTATCTCGGGACGGCACTCTTCCGGTTGAAGAGATTTGACGAAGCGAAGGTCGCATTCTGGACTTCGTTGAATCATCATGACAGCCCCTGGGCACGTGTTGAGATGAGTGAATGGATCGAACGGTGTGATGGGATGAATACACAACGTCAATGACCGGACCACAACCCGCATATCGGCGCATTCTGCTTACGCGAATGAAATTCGTCGGCGATGTTGTGCTGACAACTCCCGCGATTCGCTCGGTGCGCAATGCGTTCCCCGATGCGTTCATTGCGTACATGGCCGACAGGAACGCCGTATCGCTTCTCGAACACAATCCCCATCTTGACGAGATCGTTCCATTTGATTTCGGGAGGCCGACGGTTGTTGAACAGCCGCGCGTCATCTGGCAACTCCGCCGGAGAAAGTTCGATCTCGCCGTTGATCTTTTTGGAAATCCCCGCAGCGCGCTGCTTACGTATCTAAGCGGCGCGAAAACCCGTGTCGGTCCGCTCCGCAAGGGACGCGGTACACTCTATACTGTCCGGGTTGCCGATGATGGCAAACCGAAATCGGCAATTGCTTTTCACAATCAGTTCATCGAAGCGGCTGGTATTCCCGCGACTTCACACAAGACGGAGATTTTTCTCACCGATGATGAACGGCGCGAAGCACGGATTTATCTCCAATGGCTCGACCTTGAGAATGCGCCGCTTGATATGACAAAGCCGCTTGTGGGAATTCACGCTGGTGCAAGCTGGCCGGCGAAGACCTGGTTTGCAGAAAGGTTTGCGCAACTTGCCGACCATATCAAAGCAGCGCTGGGGGCCGAAGTTATTCTTGTTGCGGGGCCCAAAGACATTGAAGCAACAGAGCAAGTTTTGCGCCACGCTGTTTCCAATATCAAAGTTGTACGCGATATTCCGTTGCGACAACTTGCCGCGATTATTTCCCACTGTTCAGTGTTTATTGCAAATGACGCGGGCCCGATGCACATTGCCGCGGCGCTCGGAGTCCCCACCATCGGCCTGTTCGGTCCCGGCGAGGAGAACATCTGGTTCCCGTACGATGAAACCGCTGGACACACAGCGCTTCGCAAAGATGTTTCCTGCCATCCCTGTCATCTTGATTTCTGTAATCGCGACGGTGACGCTTACATGGAGTGCATGAAGCTACTTCAGGTTGGTGACGTTTTGGCTGCCGTGAAGCGCGCGCTCAGCCGGAAAGGTTGATTTCCCCTCCTCAACGCTCGTTGATTTTCAATCCTCTTTTGGCTTTCTTTTTCGACGTTTTTGCACTTCACCACCACCGAAAGCAACACGCAAAGGGAATGAATGAGCACCATCATTGTTGACGTTATCGGCCGCGAGATTCTGGATTCCCGCGGAAATCCGACCATTGAAGTGGATGTTCACCTTGAAGATGGCACGGTGGGTCGTGCCGCAGTGCCAAGCGGGGCCTCGACAGGCGAGCACGAAGCCGTCGAGTTGCGCGATGGAGATCCGATGC
>CAZJYO010000187.1:0-5767 GCA_964550275.1 uncultured Chitinophagales bacterium | reverse complement strand
CAGTACTACAATTTCACGACGAAGCTTCTCAGTTTCACTTCGCCGGTTTCACTTGGTAACGGCGGTCATTCACTGATTCTCCATTGCGGAACGAACGCGGACACCACGACATTTCTTGTGCAGGTAGGCGGCCCGGCGATTCTTCCCATGCCACCGTATGCACGCCACGCCGTAACTTTGCCGACGCCCGCATCCAATGATTCAACGACGTTTCGGCTGAGAGTTGGAGGAAGTAGCTATGTTGTCCTTCGCGTCGCGCCTCTTGGCCAGCCGGTTGCATCAGCGACACCGGTGTTCATGCGTAAGAACCCGACAACAGACGATTGGTGGATCAATCTTAGTCTTCCGCCCGGAACATATGAATACCAATATCAGAACAGCAGTGGCACGGTCTTCAATGATCCCTTCGGCAGGGAGAGTGGAACATACGGCTCGCGGTTTACGATCGGGCCCGCAGGCCTCAGCGCCGATGACTACGTTTGGAATTCGACCGGGTATCAGCGGCCGCCGTTGAACAAAGTATTTTTGTACGAATTGAATGTCGGTGAATTTGCCGGAGGTTATTACGGGTTGCCCGCCGGACAGGCAGGTTTCGCGCACCTGGCGACCCTGATGCCGTACTTTGATTCCATCGGCATTAACGCCATCGAGTTGATGCCTGTCAATGACTTTGGACTTATTGGCCGATCGGGGAGCAGTTGGGGATATGATCTTTCCTCCCACTTTGCGCTTGATCCTTCCTACGGCACGCCGCGCGAATTCAAAGCACTTATCGACTCTGCCCACGCACACGGCATCGCGGTTGTTCTCGATGTTGTGTACAATCACCTGAACGATCCCGGTCCGTTGTGGCAGATGCAGCCGGATATTGCGACGAGTCCATATTTCAAAAACTGTAACGATCTCCGCTATAACGAGGATGCCTTGTGTTTCTTCCGCGATATGGACCATTGGACTCCCGAAACGCAAGAGTATGTTTTTGAAGCACAGAAGATGTGGATCGAAGAATACCGCATTGACGGCTTCCGGTATGACTATACGCAGGGAATAGGATGGAACATTGGTGACCCCAGCAAGGGAATTCTTGGATGGGCGAATCGGGTCGCAACGGACTACGGCAACTCGGTGTATCAGATCGCCGAGCATCTTCCCGAAAGTCCGGCGCTGCTCTTTCACAGCGGCATGACCGGCGGATGGCATGACAGCTTCAGAGACAAGATTTTCGATGAAGCGCGTTTTGAGAACGTTTCTCTCGTTGATTTTGAAAACCTCATTCTCGATCTCGGCGCGTTTTCCAGCAATGACACGCCGGCACTGCCAAACCGCTACGCAAACAGGACGGAGCCGGTCAACGCGACTGTAACCCACGATGAGCAATCGCTGATTTATGAAATGATCACGTTCCAGGGCACGTCGTTGCCCGAGGCAATTCTCCGCGACAAGCTTTATGCGACCTTTATGGCGACGTCGCTTGGCATTCCCATGCTGTGGCAGGGCATGGAGATGAGCGCGCCGCGCGGGTGGATGAATGACGGACAGAAACTTTCCTATCGTCCGGTCGAGTGGTATTTGCTGGATTCGTTGCGCGGTCAGACACATCTCACGTATTACAAGGCATTGATTCGTCAGCGAACAAAGAACCCCGCTCTGTTTAACGGCGCTTTAAGAAAGTTATTCCGTTACACCGCCGAGAAGACGCTGGTGTGGGGAATGGAGGATTCTCTCTCCGGTGCGAAGGTGATGTGTGTTGCAAACCTGAGCAACATTGATCGAACTGTGAACAATGTTCCGTGGCTCGCACCCGGAACCTGGTACGATATTTTTGATCAGTCGGAATTTGTCGTTGGCGGCGCAAATGTTCCCAGCATGACGATTCCTGCCTTCACAGCGCGCGTGTATTCAAACCTGAGCGACAGTGTGTTGCTGGATGTAAAGCAAACGGGCGAAGAGATTCCTTCGGAATTTGCTCTCGAACAGAACTATCCCAATCCATTCAATCCCTCGACGACCATAGCGTTCAATCTTCCCGAGGGAGGTGAACTAAGTTTGAAGGTGTTCGATGTCCTGGGTCGTGAAATTGCTGTGCTGGCGGATGGTGGATTCGCTCCCGGTTCGTACACAACCACCTGGAGTGGAAGAACGAAAGAGGGCACGCTGGCATCGAGCGGAATCTATTACTATCGCCTGCAGTTTGCCAATGCGCGCAACGAGATAAAATCGTTCACGAATAAAATGATTCTGCTGAAATAATAACTTTCAAAAACGCCCAATAGCATCGCGTTGATCTCCTTCATGCGATTTCTCTCCGGACTTCTTTTCTTTGCCGCCGTTGTTCACGCGCAACCACGTGTTGTTGACGACGGCGTTCTTTTTCAATACGCCAACACATCCGCCCAATCCGTTTCCCTTGTCGGCGATTTCAACGGGTGGTCGAAACATGATCATCCGATGCGAAAGGAATCCGACGGGACGTGGACGTTCACGCGCCGGATTTCGCCGGGGATGTACCAGTACAAGTTTGTTGTTGACGGAGAACGTTACGAGAATGATCCGGGCAACCCGGCAATGGTGGATAACTACAATCAGTCCGGAAAGAATTCCGTTTTTGTCTTGACAACTGATAATGTCATTCTCCTCACCGACAAACCGCCTCGTCCCGTCTCCAATCACAATGACGTGTATCCTCCTGCCCCGGATAAGAAGCCGGTGTATCTCAACATCATCTGGCACCAGCATCAGCCGTTGTATGTAGATCCGGGGACAGATCAGTTGCAGGGTCCGTGGGTTCGCACGCACGCCACCAAGGATTACTATGATATGGCAGCGATGCTGAAGAGCTATCCAAATGTTCATTGCAACATCAATCTGACGTCGTCATTATTGCACCAGTTGCGAGAGTACTACGTCAACCGGCTGAAGCCATTTGTTGACACAAAGAAGAACCGCGTTGACACCGATGCGCTTTGGAAGCAATGGAAGGGTCGTACCGATCCGTGGATTGACCTTGCGTTGAAACCGACCGTGGAGTTCACTAAAGAAGATAAGGATCATCTTTACCGTAATGTCTGGAACGCCTTCGGCATGAGTGAGGTGATGATTGAGCGATTCCCGGAGTATGCCGCGCTCAAGAAGAAGTTGGATGTTGATCAAATGCCCGGCGGCGATCTGTTTACAGAGCAAGAGATGAGAGAGATCAAATTCTTTTTCTACGCCGCGTATTTTGATCCTGACTTTTTTCTGGGGGCGATCAAACTCTCCGACGGTTCGACGTGCGACCTCAGCGACCTTATGGAGTTTCGTTCCGGCAAGTACTATCTCAAAAAGACAATCGAAGAATCAGACTGCAACCGGATTGTTGCCGAGACTTACAAAGTAATGGCGAATATCATACCGGTGCACAAGGAGTTGATGTACACTTCTTCGACGGGCAAAGGCCAGGTTGAGGTCATCACGACGCCGTACTATCATCCTATTCTTCCGCTTATCTATGACTCCGAGCTTGCGAAAACATGTCAGCCGGATGACCGGCATCCGTCGCGCTACTCATATCCGCAGGATGCGAACGCCCAGATTGTGAAAGCCGTGATAATGTACACGGAGGTTTTTGGCCGCGCGCCCACCGGCATGTGGCCCGGTGAGGGATCGGTTGCTCAACCGGTGCTTTCGCTCTTGAGGAAAAATGGCATTCTCTGGACGGCAAGTGACGTGCGTGTGCTGAGCAAGTCCACGCCGCAAAACCAGCCGAACACAACGGCATACATGTTTCCTGCGGGCGAAAAGTCCGCTTCGATGGCTCTCGTCTTTCGCGACACAGAGTTGTCGGATCGTATTGGATTCAAATATCAAACCTACAAAGGCGAGGATGCGGCAGAAGACTTTGTCCAGTCCATTTTGACCTTTGCACCGTCAAAAAATGAGAATGATGTTCTGATCACGGTGATCCTTGACGGAGAGAACGCATGGGAATGGTATCGCGAAGATATTGACGGCAAAGAATTTCTGAATGCTTTGTATAGAAAGCTCAGCCGTTTATACGAAAGCAGGCAAATCATTACAACGACAACCACGGAATACCTGGACGGAAACAAGATGCGTGGCATTGCGCCACACCCGGTTGACCAGCTCCCGCCGATGAAATCCTTGTGGCCGGGCTCGTGGATCAACGGCAACTACGATACCTGGATTGGCGAAGAGGAAGAAAATGTGGCGTGGGAATACCTCCTGCGCGCCCGTCGTGATTTGGAGAAATCCGGAATCAAACAGCCCGACCCGAAACGCGCCGCGCCGAAATCAGGTTCCAAAGAATACTACGCGTATCAAGCATGGGAAGCAATGTACGCGGCCGAAGGGTCTGATTGGTTCTGGTGGTACGGGACTGATCAATCTGCTCCGGCGGGTGATGAACCCTTTGATGTTGCCTTCAGAACGCATCTCGACAATATGTACAAGTTTGCGCGTCTCGCCGGCTCAACGATTGAATCACCCGGTTTCGATCCGATTCTCAAGGAAGGAAATACATCGTCAGGGGGACAGGGAACCATGGCCCGAAGTACGGATGCCGGGACGCGTGTTCTCTTTGTGTGCGATGCACGCAAGGAAACGGTAGCTGTCGGCATTTACATCGTCGGGAATATGAAGCAGTTGGGCGAATGGACGCCAAACATGATCGCGATGTATGATGACGGCACTCATGGCGATGTGACCGCCGGTGACAAACTCTGGTCGTTGGAACTGTTTTTCTCCGCAGGGGAGCAGATTCACTACAAATACACCAACAGCGGGAAGAAAGGGGAGTGGGTGCCGGGTGAGGAGTTCGCCCAGCGCAATCGCACCTATGTGGTGTCCGGATCGACGGAAACGCAGGTCATTACAAATATCTTCGGACAATGAAATTCTACCGGACAGGCGGAGCGCTTCACGCGGTTGAACTCGCTCTTGCGGTGAAGAAAAAAGAACACCGGAAACGAAAGCACCTCTACGCAGTTCCTTCCTTGTGGCTTTCCGACCGCGGCACTCCCAAAAGAGTCAAGGTCGATCCATTCGCTTTTCATCTGAGCTCTTTGAAAAAAATCAAGAGAGGCAAGCCGCTTCGCAAGAGCAAGGCAAGTTCGACCGGCGGTGAGTGGAGCAAGGACGCTGTTATCTACAATATGTTCGTGCGGACCACCGCGGCGTTTGACCACAATGGGAACGGCAAGCTCGATCTGACAGTGGGGCCGGGAGGATTCCGCGAAACCGGCACATTCCTCAAAGCCATTGCGATGCTCCCTTACATTAAATCGCTTGGCGCAAACACGGTTCATCTTCTTCCTCTTACCTCCATCGGGCATGACGGCAACAAGGGGACGCTCGGTTCACCGTATGCCATCAAGAACCCTTATGAGCTTGACGAGAATTTGTCGGAACCGATTCTGGGCCTTGACGCGCGCACGGAGTTCAAAGCATTTGTGGAAGCCGCGCATGCAATGGGTCTTCGTGTTGTGGTTGAGTTTGTCTTCCGCACCGCCGCCAAGGATGCGGATTGGGTTCGTGAACACCCGGAATGGTTCTACTGGATCAGGGAAGAAATCCAGCCGAAAGATCCGCGCCATCACGATGAGTCTCGTTACGGCTCACCGATCTTTACCCGCGAAGAACTGGATACAATTCATCATGCCGTGCGGGATGGAAGGTTCGATCATCTCATTCCGCCGCATGAAATCTACCGTCACATGTTCACGCATCCTCCTGTTCCTGAACGCATTGAGAAAACGGATGGGCGTTACAT
>CAZJYO010000186.1:0-5778 GCA_964550275.1 uncultured Chitinophagales bacterium | reverse complement strand
GAAGAGGTCCTTCAAATCCACGCCTTCGCAACTCTCTGCTCAGGTACATCATCACACCCGCATGTGACACAACCAGTGTATCCTGTTCTGCGTTCTCAAGCCGGTTAGCGATTGCAAACACGCGGCGCTGAATTCCGTCGCGCACCGCCCGCTGGGATGAGTGTCCGGTAAACCAAGCAAGCCGTAAGAGGGTCTTCCATGCGAACACGGGAAGACGAAGCCCGCCGGTTTGAAACGAGTCAAACCGTACTTCGCGCAGAAGCGGCATGTATTCCACTTCGCCCTGAAATACAGTCTTCGCGGTAGTTACTGCGCGCGGAAGATCGCTGGATATGCATGTCTGCCACTGGATTCCAGCCAGATCGAACTTTCCCGCAGGCGATTCGGCCAAATCATATTCATCCTGCCAAGCATACATCTCCGCAGCAGTTTTCCATCCTGAAGGGAAACCATGATTGACGGGAAAGTGGCGGATCAAACCAATGCGAATACTCACTTGTTACGCTTCGGTTCATACAACATTGCATGCATGCCGCGAATCATAGCAGGCCTCTTGATAAACAGTTTTGCTCTTCTCAAATATACATCTTTACCCTGGGCCACGCTTCGCGGAGGTTGAACTTAGGACGCCGCGCAATAGAGACGTTCAGTCCGCGTTCGTAGGGCATGCTCCAGCGTGAGCTGGTTTGCCCAACGATCTCAATCTCTTCAAAGAACTCCGCGTTGTCCTCGGGATCTCCACCAATAATAATCAGTACATCCCACGAGGCATCCGGAGATTCCCACAACCAGTAACTGTTGTGTCCGCTCAGTGCGCGCGGCAGGCCCAACCGGCGGCCGAGGACATCAATCGCTCCCGCCTCGCCGTAGTTTTGTCCGAACACGCGACAGTGCGAGCGCTCTTCCGGGTTGAGTTTATCATATGCCTTTGCCACCAGGGCGGTGAGCTCTTCCCAACCGAACATATCGGCGAAGTGTTGGGGGAGCTCACCCATCGACTGGCGTTCTTCCGTTCTGGGCGTCATGCCGAGCCATGCCTGGTATTTTACAAAGGTCTCAACAGGAAGAAGCGGGAGTGCGAGGGGGGCGGAAGCAATGCCGCCCGCAACCACCAATGCGATGATTGTGTTGCGAACCCACGCGCGTCCGGGTTTCAGGGAAAACTGTTCGATGGCGATTCCACCCATTGCGAGAAGCCCGCAGTACGCGGGTGCGAGGTACGAAGCCCGTGCGCTTCCCGCGACCAGTAACAGAGCGAGAACCGCCAGATACATCCAGCCAAGCACGAGGCCGCGTGGATCGAAGCGACGTGAAAAACAAACGGCAAGGCCTGCGAGCCAGACCGGCGCGCTGCCGACGTTCATGTTCAACACCTGGTCGGCCAGGAACCCTGCCGGCGAATCAGAGAGCATCTTCATCGAAGTGGCGTTGCGCATGAACTCAAGTGTTGGCCAGCCATTAACAATTTGCCATATCACATGGGGGGTGAAGACTGTTACCGCAATCAGAGCTGCAACCCACGGCCTGCGTTGGCGCAAAACACGCCGGTGTTGTGTGAACAAAAGACCGGCAAACAATCCGCCGCTGAGCCATAGCATGCTGATCTTGTTCAGCAAACCAAATCCGAGAACAATACCGAATGCGGCCCAGAGCGCAGGACGTTGCTCGCGGATAGCCCGGAGGAGAACAAGAGCGGCGAGCGCCCAGAAGAAAAGGTCGAGCGCATTCATGGAATAAAACGTGCATAACCCGAGGAACACCGGGGAAAACAGAGCCGCAAGGGCCGCAATCCCCTGTGCGACGCGGCCACCGTTGAGTTCGCGCGTGATCAATCCCGTGAGAACGACAACAGCCATACCTGCCAGCACCGGAATACTTCTGATGGCGGCAAGAGAGTCTCCGAAGGTTACCTTGACAACGGCGAGGATTGCTATCGAGAGCGGCGGATGGTCAACGTAGCCCCAATCCAGGTGTTCCGTGCTGGCGAGGTAGTACAATTCATCGCGAAAATATCCGTAGTTGTTGATGGCGAGAAGATGAAGGAGGAGCTTGGCAAGAACAATCGATGCGAGAATTCCATTGGCAAGCGGCGGTTGCGCGGTGGTATGTGAAGGAAACAGCTTGCTCATTGTGCTCATCCGGGCTTGATCAGTTCTTTGATCATCCGCACCACGCCTTCGATGCGCCGCGCGCGCGTCTCCGGCTTCTTTGCCTCTTCGATTGCTTCAACGTATTCGCGCTGATGGGTGTAGCTCAGCTTCTTCCATCGGTCCGTTGCGCCTTGTACTTTTTTGAGAGCACGAATCAAGTCTGGTGGCGGAGTGACTGTGCGTTTCTGGGTATCGAGTTCAAGAAGCACTTTGATTGTTTCGTTGCCTGTTAGTCCGGCGGCTTCTCTGTGGGATTTCCTCAAAGGAATGCACGGCGGTCCGCCCATCGCGGCTATTGTGCTTCGATAGGTGTAGCCGTTGAGCGTGACAACAACTGGCGCTCGGATTTTGCCGAACACCTCTTTCGGATCAAAGTTCAGCGGAATGAAGCACCACGAACCGTCACGGACAATTTTTGCTTTGAATGTTTTTGATGACATGGCGATGCTCCTGCCCTTAACGCGCTGATTTGGACTCAGGAAATCTTGTGGCGTTGATGGTCAACGATGACCCAACCATGAGCACAGTATCCACAAATCGCCTTGGTTCATCCAGGCCGATGATAAGTTCAAACCGGCCCGGAGGAACATCCTCAAACATATAACGTCCCAGCGAATCAGTGTCCACGCGCTCGATGTATCCCCGCCCCTTCAATCGAACCCTGCAGCTCACCGGCGATTGATCGACGGAGTTCAGGACAGTTCCGGAGATGGTGTATCCCGCGCGGTCATCCTGAGCCGGATGACAGGCAAGGATGAATGCTAAGAGTATGTAATGTGTGCGCATGAGATCAAGCGTTCGCTTTGCCCAAGCTTCGTTGTTTTTCGACGATGACCATGGTGATCCCGCCGAGGATTGCAACGGATGCAAGAACCAATCGCATACTCACCGACTCGTCAAGGAGGACAACGCCGCCTAGTGCGGTCAACACGGGAACGCTGAGTTGAACAGTTGCAGCATGAGTTGCTTTCAGCATTGGGAGTGCAGTGTACCAGATTGCGTATCCGATTCCCGAAGCGACTGCTCCCGAGAGGACAGCGTACCATATTCCCGCGCTATCGAAGGAAGCATCGTTATACATCAAGATACTCAAAGCCAGTGTAAGAGGAAGCGTGCGAAGAAAATTTCCAGCGGTGACGGCGAGAGGATCACCCGCTCCTTTCCCGCGCAACGAATAAACACCCCAGGCCGCTCCGGCGCAGAGCATGAGTAAAGAGCCAGCGATCGGAGGTGCTGAAAGACCCGGCAACAACAATCCCGTAAGTCCGCCAAGCGCAAGAACCAATCCGACGATTTGTATGCCGCGCAATCGTTCTCCACGCGCAAGTCCGTAGCCGATCATCGTTGCCTGCACGGCGCCGAAGAGCAGAAGGGCTCCGGCGGACGCCGGCAGACTGATGTACGCGAAAGAAAATCCCGCCGCGTAGATGAACAACGCGGACGCTGATGACCAGTTTCCTCCGACTGCATGCTTCCCCCTGCGCAATTGAACAATCAGCGCAAGGATGATCGTGCCCGAGAGAAGCCGGATTGTCGTAAAACTCGCCGCATCAATACTGGTGTGTCTCAGAGCGAGTCGACAAAGCAGCGAATTGCACGCGAAGGCAATCATAGCGAGGGGTGTGAGAATAGTAACGCGGATGAAGAGGACTGTTTGCGGCAAGAAGATTCTTGGCCCGGATTAAAGGATTCTCATGAGAAGATAGCACAAAACTCCAGGTGTCGCAATATTGAATCTCACAGCCGTCTTGCGTAAGTTTTGCGCGACTTATCTTCCATTCAACTCTCATCATTTCCAAAAACGTCGAACCGGAGGCACAATGTTCTGGCACACAGCAATGATCGTTTTCGCCCTGATCTTCTTTAGTCCTGCAGAATCGGACTCGAAAAAAGAGACAAAAGTCATTCCCACAGTAGTGACAAACCACTACGATGAAAGCGAGCCGAATTCCCACGGCGTCGTCCATACGATGACAGCGGAGAAGAAGGTACGTGTCGAGGTGATGGACCTGCGAAAGAATGCAACATACGATGTTGTGCTTCTCAATGAAGAGAGCGGCGAACGCGTCAAACTCGGCATCTTGAAGACCGACAAGCGCGGCTACTCATCCACCGAATTCTCAACGGGCGAAGTTCCTGCCGGTTACAACGCCTTGTTGGTGATGAACGACGAAGATGTAATCCAGTACGCGCAACTCGAAGAGGCAACGCACGGGTGCATTTGCAAACACAGCGGCGGATCGATTGTTACGCGCAAACTCGATCAGGAATGCTACGAATGCCCGTGCAGAGTGAACTATGAAATTTGCTGCGGCGGGAAGAAATAAAGGCCGGTTGTTGCGCGCGCGTCCGTAGCCGGTCATCGCGATGAGCGTGAGTAAGGACAACGCGCGTCAAGGGGATTCCGCGGTTCGCTATTTCAGCCAAGAAGAATCGCTTGTTGCGTCCAACCCTACTTTTTTTGTTCTACGGTCACCTTGATGATTTTTCCGGTGAAGGCGTTATTGTTCTGTTTGTAGTCCGGCGAAACATTGGTTTCGCTATCAATGCCTACGTCAGCGCCCTCGTCTCCCGAGAATGCGAAGGGCTGTGTTTTCGGAATTTGTGCTTCCGCTACCTTCCTGCCATCGACACTGAGAATGGACTTACCGCCGGTACCGGGCTGGGCGCCGTCCGGGATAAATTCGTAGTGGATCGTGTGTTTTCCCTGGGAGAGGGGATCGTTCCCGCCAATGTTGGTACGCTCGAGCGCAAAGAAATTGTACTCGTGATGCGGCCTGCCGTCCTTCATGTATATCACCCATCCCCCAAAGTATCCTGCTTGGGCGATGATCACGCCGTTGGCTTTGTTATCTGCGAGGTCAACTTCCGCGGTTACCGTATGGTGAACGCCTTTGACGTTGATGAACGCATTCTCCATCATGCCGGTCATCCCCGGATACACTGTAAGCGAGGTTCTTCCACCAAGAAGATCGGGGCGTCCTGCGATGACTGGGTTGAAGCGCTCCGAACGACGGTCATCAATGGGAAGAACGTAATTGCGTTCGGCTTCCTTCATAAAGACTGCCTGGAGTTCCTTGAGCTTTTCCGGATGCTTTTCCGCGAGATTGTTTGCCTGACTAAAATCCTCGGCCACATTGTAGAGTTCCCACACGTCCTCTTCCAGTGGAGGGTTCTTCGCCATGAGCCACGGTATTGAGTGCCTTGTACACGCGACCCATCCATTGTGATAGATGCCGCGATTGCCGAACATCTCGAAGTATTGTGTGGTTCGGCGATCGGCTGCTTTGGGATCAGCCGCTGAATAAAGCATCGAAACGCCGTCCATGGGCCGCTGTGCAATCCCATTCACGACTTTCGGTTGAGGGATTTTGGCCGCCTCCAGTGCTGTGGGCGCCACATCAATGACGTGGTGGAACTGACTGCGCACTTCGCCATTGGCCTTGATGGCTTTCGGCCAGTGAACGACCATGCCGTTGCGCGTTCCTCCAAAGTGACTGGCAACCTGCTTCGTCCACTGGAACGGCGTATTGCCAGCCCACGCCCAGCCGATTGCAAAGTGTGGAAACGTTGTTGGTCCGCCCCAGTCATCAACATGAGCCATCATTTGGTCCGCCTTGCCGACGAT
>CAZJYO010000185.1:2725-5783 GCA_964550275.1 uncultured Chitinophagales bacterium | reverse complement strand
GAACGTATTCGGCCACACACCGAATTTTTCGCCGTCATCGGCATTCACAACAACTCTCCGCCCATCTTCGGAGGCAATTCTTTGCAGGTAATGCAGCGTTTCCTCGAGCGGACGAAACGGCACCGTATATCGCAGCGTTTTATCGATGGGAACAACATTCAGCAGCTCGCCTTCTTCTTCCGTGATGTAATATCCGAGCAACTCTTCATCTCGGAGACCAGCATGACGGAAATGCGTGTCATCAACCACGACGAACTCCACGCCTGCTTTCACGAGCGAACCAACGAGCGGCTGTTCCCAAACACGTTCTGCAAGCCACATGCCGCGTGGTTCAACGTCAAATGTTTTATGAATGAAGTCACTAAGCTTTCGGATCTGGCCTATGCGATCGGCTTCAGGAATGATCGCAAGGATCGCTTCGTAATAGGCGCCGGTGAGAAGCTCAAGCTGGCCCTTGAGAACCATTTGCTTCATCTTCTCTATCAATTCCGGATGGCGCTTGACGAGCCATTCCAACAGCGGACCTGTCCAATGCTGCGTAAGTTTTATCGAAGGGTGTAACGCAAGAACATCAAGGAGCGGTTTGTACGAATGTTGATAGGCCTCTTCGAACACCGACTCAAAGTTGCCGATGGGCTGATGATTGTGAACTGCAAAAACCGTGCTGATGGATTTCATGAGATGGAATGGTGGCGTGCGATGTTCAGCAAATCGAAATGGCTACTGTTCCGATCTCATTTGCGGGAAGAAGATAACATCCCGGATGGAATCCTGGCCGGTCATGAGCATGGTGAGGCGGTCAATCCCGATGCCAAGACCAGCAGCTGGCGGCATTCCGTATTCAAGCGCGCGAAGGAAATCCTCATCAAGCGGCTGAATTTCTTCCTGACCTTGCGCGCGTTGTTTCATTTGCTCTTCGAACCGTGCACGCTGATCAAGAGGATCATTCAATTCGGAAAATGCGTTGCAGATTTCGCTTCCATTGCAGATTACTTCAAAGCGCTCGACGAGTCCTTCTTCCGAACGATGCTTCTTGGCAAGAGGCGACATCTCAACGGGATAATCTGTGATGAATGTCGGCTGAATGAGATTGCGTTCAACTTTTTCGCTGAAGATGGAATCAATGATGGAACCTGATCCTTCACCTGGTTTAATCTCAATGTGCAACTCTTTTGCAACCTTTTTCAGTTGCTCAACATTCAATCCGCGCAAATCTTTACCGGTGGATTCCTTGACTGCATCAAACATCGTGATGCGTTTCCAGGGCGGCGCGAAGTTCACAGCATTGCCGCCGATGTCAATCGTGGCTGACCCGTTGACCGCCATCGCGACCGCGCTGATCATTTCTTCAACCATGCCCATCATCCAGATGTAGTCTTTGTACGCGACATAGACCTCGAGCATCGTGAATTCAGGGTTATGCTTCTTATCCATCCCCTCGTTTCTGAAGTCCTTTGCGAATTCATACACACCATCGAAGCCGCCGACAATCAGACGCTTCAGGTAAAGTTCATTCGCGATGCGAAGGTAAAGCGGCATATCGAGCGCGTTGTGATGCGTAATGAACGGACGAGCGAACGCTCCGCCATATTGCGGCTGAAGAATCGGAGTTTCAACTTCAAGATAACCGCGCGCATCAAGGAATGAACGAATAGTAGAAGTGATCTTCGAGCGCTTGAGAAAAACTTCCTTCACTTGCGAGTTGACAACGAGGTCAACGTAACGCTGACGGTAACGCAGTTCTTTGTCGGAAAAAGGATCATGAACAACCACGTTGCCTTGCTCATCCTTTGTTTCCTTGGCGATGGGAAGCGGACGAAGTGACTTTGCGAGCAACGTGTACTTCGCGGCATGAACGGAAACCTCACCCATGCGCGTTCTGAACACAAAACCTTCGACGCCAATGATGTCGCCGATATCAAGAAGCCGAAACGCTTCGTAGGCCTCTCCGAGATCATCCTTTATTAGATTAACCTGGTTTTTCCCTTGCGAATCCTGGATGTGACAGAATGTTGCCTTTCCCATTTTGCGAATCGACATGATGCGACCGGCAACATTGACCGTCCTCTGGGGCGCATCATCTTTAAAGGAATCAACAATTTCCTTGGAGAACGCATTGCGATCGAAGAGATACGGGTAGGCATTAACTCCAAGCCGCTGGAGTTCAGCCAACTCTTCCCGGCGGCGTTGCATCAGTTCATTAAGGTCTTCAACCTGGGGCTTGACTTCCAAAGAAGGTACTCTTGCTCTTGCGGAAATTGGAGTGAATTCGCATCAAAATAGAGAGAATGCGTTAGAGAAGCAACCGTGCTGAGTGTATCAGTCACGGTTCATCCCCAACCCCGACCTTAAGGTCGGGGTTGAGAGCCTACACCAGAAAGCTGGAGGCACTTCCAAACATCCCTCGTCTCCCACTTGAATTTCAACGTGCTTCTTGGCAAGTTTTTGTAGAGACTCTCCTATCACCAGAAACTCCTTTATCCTTCCACTTAGAATTGGGAGAATCAGCATTAGAACTCTTTCGTTATCAATTCTCTTCTTGTGTAGCTTAGAGATCTCATTCGCCCAGACAGGCTGGTTCTGGCAAAACCCGCTACCAACAGGAAACAATCTCATTGGCGTTTTCTTCAGGGATGCTAACACGGGGACAGCTGTGGGAGACCAAGGAGCAATCTTTCACACGACCAACGGCGGTGTAACTTGGACGCCGCAGCCTAGCGGGACGACGGTCCGTCTCTGGAGCGTCTTCTTCACTGAGGCCAACAACGGAACGGTGGTCGGAGATTATGGAACAATTCTTCGCACGACTAACGGGGGTACAAGCTGGACGCCACAGTTGAGCGACCTCTCGGGTCCCTTCTATGGCGTTTCCTTCACCGATGTCAACTCCGGAACGGTAGTTGGACACGGTGGAAGAATTCTCCGCACAACCAACGGCGGATCAAGTTGGACGCCACAGTCAAGTGGTACGATAAACGAACTCCGTGCAGTCTTCTTCACAGATGCGAATACTGGAACGACGGTTGGATCTTGGGGAACAATCCTTCGCACGATCACC
>CAZJYO010000185.1:0-2715 GCA_964550275.1 uncultured Chitinophagales bacterium | reverse complement strand
ACCGGCGGCGTGGTTGGGGTGAAGGAAGAACATCAATTGTTCATCCCCCGTGACTTTGCGTTGTTGCAGAATTACCCGAACCCTTTTAATCCGTCAACTGCTATTCGTTTTGAAATACCCATTACGAGTCATGTAACTCTAAAGTTGTTCAATATACTCGGTCGGGAAGTCGCGACGCTTGTCAACGAAGTGAAAGAGCCGGGGAGCCATGAGGTAACTTGGAGTGCTCTGGACGTTGCCAGCGGTGTTTATTTCTATCATTTACAAGCAGGCTCATTCACAGAAACCAAGAAACTTGTTTTGGTAAGATAGATAACTTTGACCACCCCGCTCTCGTATAGAATCTCAGCATGAACCACTCCTGACATGAACCCACTCACAATATCATCCCGGTTATTCCGGCTTCTCTTTCTCGGTGTCGCCGGGTTCCTCCTGCTCATCACTGCCGTGACCTTCTACCGGTTCGGCAGTGCGCCCACGGATGAAAACTGGTTCAAGAATCCGCCGTCACTCATTTACGTCACGGCTCCCGTCCCGGCGCCCGATGGAACCAACCCGATTCAAACCGGAGACCTGATCATCTCAATCAACGAGAAGAAAGTTGTATTCAAGGATGATCTTGACGACAAACTGTTTGAGTCAGGAAAAGCGCTTACCATCACAATCCACCGGCCAGCCATCGACAAGAATTTCACGTTTGAAGCCATCAATGGAAGCGAACTTCAGCAGCGGTGGCGTGGGATTGAACCTGTCGCATACGTCTTCGATGTAACAACAGGCGGCGCGTCCGACCGGGCCGGAATGAAGGTCGGCGACCTTATCACGCGCATCAACGGCAAGACATTCAAGGATGTCAACGAAGCTGACTTGCATTTGCGTCAAGCCCAATCGGGAAAGACGATTGAATACGAGGTGCTGCGTGATAACCAGATCATTACGCTTCACGTAACGCTTGCAAATTTTGGATTTCCTTTTGCGCTTCTTTTGTTTGTTGTTTGCGGTATGGTGTTCTTCGGAACAGGAGCATTTATCGCTCTCCGTCGGCCAGAGACAAAAGGTGCACGGCTTGTTGGCCTGTACCTGCTCACAATGGGTTATGTCATCATGGCAACGTTGATTCAACGGGATCCATTTCCTGACTGGATCTCAAATGTACGCGGCGCTTTGATTCCTGCCTGCTTCTTCTTCAGCATTGCGTTCTTCCTTCACAGTACGCACTACTTTCCCGCCGAACGCCCGGATCTGATTCGCAGAAGGTGGATTCGCCTGACGGGCTATGGACTTGCGCTTGCATGCACCCTGCTCTCCTACTGGGCGAATGGCCCGGTTGGCGCCCTCCTGATCCTTGGGATGGTACCGCTGGTGGCCGGCGTCATGTTTTTCTACCGCAAAGGAGCTTCACCGGAATACAAAATGATGTCGGCTCCACTCCGGAAAGGCATACTCATCGCGACCGTCATGACCGGCATTGTCTTCTTCCTCATCGCGTTCGCAAACCTCGTCAACAATTTTCAGAACTTTGGCTTTGCCGGGATATTCCTGATCTTCATTCCCCTTTCCTATCTCTACACCATCGGCAAGTTCAGACTGCTGAACCTCGACATCCGTGTGCGGAGAAACGTCCAGTATTACTTCGCCTCAGCCGGGTGGGCGCTTCTCGCCATCGCGGGATTGAACATGCTGGAACAGGGCATGTTGAACCATAAGACTGATGTACCCACCATCCGCTTAACAGGAGCGTCCATTGAAGTTGTTGATGAACCATCAACGATGGAAGAGCGTCAGGTTTTTGAAAAATCCGTTCTGATGATTCTCGGTGGTGCGTGTCTCTTTGTTGCTTGGCGTCTTGGCCGCCGCGTGCAAGGGGCCATCGTAAAGAAATTTCACCGCGAACAATACGATTACCGAAGGGCCGGAGCGGAACTCGCAGAAGTCATGTCGAAACGCATTGACATGCAGAGTCTTGCAAAAGGAACTGTCGAGAAAATCATGTCACTGATGCATCTCAAGCGGACTGGCGTGTTGTTCTTTCGCGGTGAACACCAATGCTGTCTCGAATCGCACGGGTTCGATGGGACGTCATGGAAAACGTTTTGTGTTGAGAACGAACAGGAAATATTCCGCGCCTTCTCACCGTTCACGCATGAGTTCCGGGTTGATGAACTCAAGGAGCCTTTGAAATCGGCATTGAAGAAGAATGACTTCCAGTATGTCATTCCCATCAGATCGAAAGAGAAGTTGATCGGCGCTTTGCTTGTGGGAGAAAAGCGATCCGAGTCTCCATTCCAGCGTGAAGACCTGGAGTTCCTCAGCGCTGCCGCGAAACAAGCTTCCGTTGCAATCGAAAACGCGTTCCTCTATGAAGAACTGGCCGAGCAAGAGCGACTGAAGCATGAACTCGCAATCGCGCGGCGGATTCAAATGGCTTCGCTTCCCCAGAAAACGCCGAAGATATCGGGACTCGATGTCTCAGGTATTTCCATTCCGGCAATGGAAGTCGGCGGTGACTACTACGATTTTCTGAACGGCGATCCGGGAAGACTCAATGTGATTGTTGGAGATGTGAGTGGCAAGGGAACATCCGCGGCGCTGTACATGTCGAAAGTCCAAGGCATCATGCGTTCGCTTCATGGATTTGGATTATCGCCGCGCGAATTGTTCGTCCGAACAAACACTCTTCTCTGCCAGGATATGGAAAAGAAATCATTTGTCACG
>CAZJYO010000184.1:0-5819 GCA_964550275.1 uncultured Chitinophagales bacterium | reverse complement strand
GGTGATCGCCTGCTGGGCAACGGACCTAAACTCGTTGTAAATCACTTCCACTTTATCGTATTCGCCGCGCCCGTACCCATCAACAATTTCGCGCATGATGGATTGTGCCTGCCCAAAGACAAGATTCCCATACACTCCAAGGTATTTTCCCGCAATCTTGAAATGCTTCTTTGCGATGACATCGAATCCTTTTTTGCCGATGCAAAAAACATCAAGAGCGCCCTTGCTGTTCATGTCGCCGTAATGATTGGCCATGTGCTGAAGCGCGGCCTTCAGGAGATTCGAATTGAACGCGCCGCACAATCCGCGATCGGAGGTCACAACAATGACCGCAACTCTTTTGATTTCCCTTGGAGCTACCAGCGGATGCGTTGCCATATCCGGACTCGACGCCACATACGCGAGCAAGTCGCTCATTTTGCGCGCATACGGACGAGCGGCAAGTACCCCCGACTGGGCGCGACGCAGTTTCGCCGCGGCCACCATTTTCATGGCCTTGGTAATCTTCTGTGTACTCTTAACGCCAACGATGCGCCGGCGAATCTCGCGTAGCGTTGCCATATCAGCTCTTTATGGAAACCTTGAATGACGCGGTAAAGTCCTTGAGGATGGTCTGCAGCTTCTTGACCGTATCATCGGTCAGATCTCTGGACTGCGCGATTGCATCGAGAACATCCTTGTGCTTCAATTCCATCTTCTCTAACATTTCGCGTTCATATCGCTGGACTTCCTCGGTTGGAATCTCATCGAGATATCCGTTGGTGCCAGCGTAAATGCTGACAACCTGCTTCTCTACGGACATCGGCACATACTGTCCCTGTTTGAGGAGTTCGACAAGGCGTGCACCCCGGCGCAACTGTTGAAGGGTTGCTTTGTCAAGATCGGACCCGAACTTAGCAAATGCTTCCAACTCGCGGTACTGCGCAAGCTCAAGACGCAGACGACCCGCGACCTTTTTCATCGCCTTGATTTGTGCATTGCCACCGACACGGGAAACCGAGATACCAACGTTGATGGCGGGGCGAATACCAGAGTTAAACAAGTTGGGTTCGAGATAAATCTGACCGTCGGTAATGGAAATAACGTTTGTCGGAATGTATGCTGAAACGTCTCCGGCCTGTGTTTCAATAATCGGGAGGGCGGTCAAACTGCCGCCACCGAGATCATCGCTGAGTTTTGATGCACGCTCGAGGAGCCGCGAGTGAAGATAGAATACGTCGCCGGGATACGCTTCGCGACCCGGTGGACGGCGCAACAAAAGAGAAACCTGGCGATACGCCTGCGCATGCTTTGAAAGATCATCATAGACAGCAAGGGCGTGTCTGCCGCTATCGCGGAAGTGTTCACCGAGTGTCGCGCCGGAGTATGGGGAAATAAACTGCAGTGGCGCTGGATCGCTGGCGGTAGCCGCAATCACGGTGGTGTATTCCATGGCGCCTTCCTGCTGGAGCTTGTCCACTACTTGCGCAACAGTGGAACTCTTCTGTCCGGTTGCAACATAAATACAGAACACCGGCTTGAGGCCGAGTTTCTTTGCCTGTTCAGTGTGGCTGAACTTCTGATTAATGATTGCATCGATGGCGACTGCTGTCTTTCCTGTTTGACGATCGCCGATAATCAACTCACGCTGACCTCGGCCAATCGGGACCATGCCGTCAACTGCCTTGATACCGGTCTGCAATGGTTCCTTCACCGGCTGACGTTGAACTACACCGAGGGCTTTCCGCTCGAATGGCATGAACTTATCGGCTTTGATCGGTCCGCGTCCGTCAATCGGCTGGCCAAGAGGATTGATAACGCGACCAAGCATTGCGTCACTGACGGGAATGGACGCCACGCGCCCGGTGCGCTTGACGGTGTCCCCTTCCTTGATTTCACTGCTTTCGCCGAAAAGCATACAACCGACGTTGTCTTCTTCCAGGTTGAGCACCATGCCGAACACACCGTGCGGAAACTCGACGAGTTCACTCATCAACGCCTTCGAGAGTCCATACACACGCGCAACGCCGTCACCCACCTGGAGAACGGTTCCCACATCATACACATCAACTTCTTTTTCAAATCCGGCGAGTTGTTTCCTGAGAATCGCCGATACTTCGTCGGGACGCACTTCTGACATACTTGTTCCTTCCGTATTCGCTTAGTTCAATAGCGGACTGCCTGCCGTCAGGCGTTCCCGCAATAGTTCCAGCTGCCGTCGCACGCTGGCATCGAGGATCGTGTCTCCAATTTTGATAACGATTCCTCCCTGGATGGCTTTGTCGAGAGAAAACTGCACACGAACCTTCTTGCCCGTGTAGCTCTCAAGCTGTTTCTGTAGTGATTGTTCCTGTGGTTGCGTCAACTCCACCGCAGCACGGACATCCACCGTAACAATGCCAAGACGTTCATCGCGCAAGAGATGAAATTCGTGGACGACGTCCGCAAGAATGGATTCCCGGTTCTTCGCAGTCATCAAATTTACGAACGCCATGGTTTCCTTGCCGACACGCGGACCGAAGACTTCTTTGAGAATGTCTTTTTTCTTCGCCGCCGAAACCACCGGGCTTTGCAACAACACGCGCAGTTCCCGTGAATTCTTGAGCGTCTGATCGATCAGGCTCAGATCACGCGTCATGACATCGAGTGTTTTTGTTTCCTCGGCCACCGTCATCAGGGCGATAGCATAGCGACGCGCAACGCGGGCGTTCTTCATGATCGATCAGCTCTTTCGAATATCATTAATGGCTGAATCCACCAGCGCTTTGTGTTGCTGGACGTCGAGGTTGCGATCGATGATCTTTGAGGCAGCAAGGACTGCAAGGTCAGCCACTTCCGCACGAAGCTGACCGAGGGCCGCGTCACGTTCACGCCGGATCTCTTCGCGCGCCTGCTCAATCATGTGCTGTGAAGTCGTATTGGCCTTCTCCAGGATTTCGCCCTTGAGTCGCTCAGCCATATCACGGCCTTCTTTCATCACGCGTTGTGACTGTTCCTCCGCACGCGCAAGCTGCTGCTTGTTCTCTTCAAGAAGCTTGCGCGCTTCCTGCTGGGCCTCTTCTGCCTCCCGCAAAGCAGTGCGGATTTTCTCCTCACGTGCAGTCAGAGCAGAGAGCAAGGGTTTCCAGGCCGTTTTTCCGAGCACGATCAGGACCGCAACAAAGGTCACGATCGTCCAGAACACCAGCCCCGGATTAAGTTCTAACATTGTGGATTCCCCAAAAGAAGGAGGTGGTTACTTAATTGCGAGAAGGATGCAGATAACGAGCGCAAAGAATGTTGCACCTTCGATAAGTGCCGCCGCGATAATCATCGATGTACGAACCGCGGGGGCTGCTTCCGGTTGACGACCGCTTGCCTCCATTGCCGCCGCTGCAAGCTTGCCGATTCCGAGTCCGGCGCCGATAACCGTCAACGCCGCACCGAGCCCGGCCGCGAGATATCCTAATCCAATTGCTTCCATACTGTTCCTCCTGAGAGATAGATTGTGTGAGTTGTTGTTCGATTGAAAAAAGTCTGTTAGTGCGCGTGTTCCTCGTGTCCGCTATGGCTGCCCGCCTGAATGCCGAGACCCATAAAAATGGAGGTCAGCATGGTAAAGACATACGCCTGAAGGAAGGCAACAAAGAGTTCGAGGAAATTAATGGCTACGACAAATCCTATTGTGGTAACGGCAATGGGGTAGGATTTGAAAATAAAGATCAAACCAAGAAGTGAGACAATCACCAGATGTCCGCCCGTCATGTTCGCGAAAAGACGGATACAGAGTGCAAATGGTTTTGTAAACAATCCAAGTATTTCAATCGGGATCATAATGACCCAGAGCGCCCAATGGACGCCGCCGGTAAGATGCGCGAGATAGTGTCCGATGCCCTGCGCACGAATTGCAGAAACCTGTATCATCACAAACGCTATGACGGCGAGGCCTGCCGTTACGCTCACGTTGCCGGTTGCCGACGCCCCGTAAGGGAAAAGACCCAACAGATTCATGATTAGAATATAAAAAAACGTTGTCAGCAGATACGGCAGGTACCTTGCGCCCTGCGGACCCATATTGGGAATGGCAACCTCATCACGGATGAAGACAACAAGGATTTCCATGAGATTCCCAAGACCGCTCGGGACAAGATTGCGCTTGTTCTTGCGCGCGGCAACAATCGCCAACACACAAAGAATCGCCGCGGCGATCCACAAGAAAACGACGTGTTTGGTTATGGAGATGTCCAGCGCAAAACTACCAATTTGAATGGGGTCAAAGCGTGGAAGTTCGACATGCAAAAAAGGAAGATGAAGTTCGCGTCCATCCTCAACGTGATGAAACAGTTCCTTGAACAATTCACCCGCGGTCTGTTCTCCGCCGTGAGCGCCGTGCCCGGCAACGTGGGAGGTATCAACAGGGGCCAGTACTTTTTCAGACAACATATATCTCAGTTCTGATTCTTGAGGATGATTTTCTTCTGAACAAAAATGATTTCAAGCACGAGAAATACTGCGTAGCACGAAAGCAACGACACCGAAAGCGCAACGGCATGAATATGGAATACCTCAATCAGGACGAGGAGCAGAGCGAGCATGGTTCCCATGCGTACCGCCATTCCGCCCAGCACCGCTTTCAAAAAAGTCCCGTGCGATTTTCCTATTGAGTATTCAATCGCCAGATATCCGGCAATCACGTTTGCCGTTGCAAGCACTGCGCCGAGAACCACCGCAATAGCCACGTCACGGCTGCCATAACGGATGAGCGGATAGACCGCCAACGCGGCAGCCACGCCCAGCACCAGAAACACCTGAACAAAAAAACGCTTGTCAACTTTCACTCGCCGCGCCGTCCGCCGCGATGCGCATCCTTCGCTTCACGGTCCGCCATCTTTCCCAACTCCTGCGCACTCTTGATAAACTTAATCATGCCGCCAACAATTCCAACCGCTGCCCCCAAGAGCGCGAGCCAGGGAGACGTATCAAACTTTTCGTCCAGCCACCGCCCGACAAAAAAGAAGACAACGATCGCTGCGGCAAGCTGGATTCCCAGCGTCAGGAACGGACCAACTTCAGCCCTCCATCCCTTCGGTCCGCTCTGATCCTCTTCAGGCATGGTTGCGGTCGGCCGGCTGTTTTTCCGCCGGAACAACCTCGCCAAACGCAGCGGGAGTGACAATGCCGGACATCTCGCACTGGCCGTCGAACATTGCCCCTTCGTCCACCACAAGCTTTGATGCGCGGATATCGCCTCGCATCACCGACTTCCCCTCGAGAATCAATTTCTCCAGGGCAGTAACCGTGCCGTTGATTTTTCCGGCCAGTGTAACATTTCTCGCCGTCACATTGCCTTCAACAACACCCGAAGCACCAACAGCAGTATTCGCCTTTGCAACAATATCACCCACAAGCTTCCCATCAATACGGATACTGCCATCCGTTCGGATCAGACCTTCGATGACTGTTTTTGCTCCAACGAGACTCAGCTCATCGCTCGACTGTCTATCGGCCATGCAATACCTCCCTTATTGAATTGATGACGCAACTAACAGGAATTCTTTCGGGTCAACCGTCAAACCATCTTTCCAAACTTCAAAATGAAGATGGGGACCGCCGCTGTTTTTCCCCGTGTCACCGGAGAGCGCTATCGCCTCTCCTCTTTTCACAAATGTGTGCGCTGTTTTCAGAAGAACGCTGTTGTGCTTGTACACTGTCAGATAACCGCCTCCGTGGGCAACAGTAATCATATTGCCGTCTTCATACGTCCACCCCGAGAACACCACGTACCCGTCGGTGGCCGCATGAACGGGGGTTCCGCGCTTTACAGCATAGTCAATCCCGAAGTGGTTTCGCGATGGATCAAA
>CAZJYO010000183.1:0-5856 GCA_964550275.1 uncultured Chitinophagales bacterium | reverse complement strand
CTCAATCCTCAATCCTCACTCTCCTTCACATCCCAAATTCCACCATCGTGTGCGTGAGTATCTCAATATTCTTCACAAGAGTTGAGACTTCAAGATATTCATCAGGCCTGTGACCCATGTACTCCTCGTGCGGAAGAGTGGGACCAAACACGACAGCATTCGGAATTCTTTTCGCGTACGTTCCACCGCCAATGGATTCGGCCGGACGGTTCTCCCCTGTGATGGTATTGTAAATGGAAAGAAGCTTCTGTACAAACGGACTGTTCGGGTCGTTGTACAACGGTTCGCTCATGTATCGTTTGTCGCTGAAGGCAAAACCATGTTTTTTCCCGAACGAAACAAAGCGCGCATTCAACGCCTCCTCGGCTTTTGGAATCGGCAATCCCTTTGGAATTCTGAAGTTGAACATCATCATCACGGTCGAATCGGTTTGGTGAAACATGTTCGTCGAGACCGAAACCTCGCCCATGAAATCATCTTTGTGGGAAATTCCCAGACTCTTGCCGTTCAATTCGAAACCGATGTATGTTGATGCAAACTTCGCCATGAGAGCGTTCGCATTCGGAAGCGGATTCACGTCCTTGTCGAGATACACGAGCAAATCCATGAGCGCGTTATGACCTTTTTCTGGCGAAGCTGAGTGAACCGACTTGCCCACGGCGGTAACAACCAGCGTATCGCCGGCAACTTGAACCGTGATTCGTGAATTCTTGCGGCGCTTCATGAACGCGGCTGCTTTATCGTCCAAGAAACTCTTGCCCCCTGAAATAGGTCCGCCGACATTCAAGATTCTCGCAGTTGCTTTCTCCGGAACAATGGAAGCAGAAAATCCGGATTGAATACTGGTAACAAGCAGCCCATGGCCTTTTGCCTCACCGGCGTTCTTCGGAATCTCCAGCCACACCCCGCACCATCCCTTTTCAGCACACACTACAGGATAGTTTGAATCAACGACGATGGTTTCGTCCGGCGGCTTGTTTGTTTTGAGATAGTATGTAACGTCTTCGTTGGCAGACTCTTCATCCGTGCCGACGAGAAGAATGATTTTCTTTTTGAGAGGAAGCCGGCTGTCAAGAAGAGCACGCATACCGTACATGACGGCAACAATGGGGCCTTTGTCGTCAACCGACCCGCGCCCCCAGATTTTGCCGTTGATGATTTCGCCGCTCCAGGGATCCTTCGACCATTCTTTGGGATCAACCGGCTGGACATCGGAATGAGACATGATGCCAAACGATTGTTTGCTGTCCCCGATCCAGATCTCCTGAACATAGCCATCCACATCCCTGAAGTTCAGGCCAAGCTTTTCAGCAAGCGATTGGAGATACGCTTTTTGCTTTATGAATTCCGGGTTTTCCCGGTTGGGCATCGTCGAGGCAAAGGTTTGAAACTTCATGAGCGCCGCGGTTTCCTTGATGATGCTTTCCTTGTAGTACTCGCGCGCGAACGCGTGGGTCACCCAGGCAAACTCTGACTTCGGAAAATCCTTGACGTTCGGATCCACCATCGCACGCGTCAGGCGTGTAGCCGTTTCTTTATCGCCCGCCTTCTGAAGCTCTTTCGCAACACCATCAACAAAGTGTAGGTACACCGTTTTGCTGTCTTCCTGCCGGGCGGAAGCACTCTTGACCAGCTTTGCGCTCTGTTCCTTCAGAACGGTGCGCAGCGCGTCCGAGGAAAACGCATGGACTGCGAAGAGTATGATAAGGGCACACGCGAGCAGAATTCTCATTTGGTTCCCCTGGGATTATTTGGATGTCATTCGGTTGCCATGCCGGAAACGCGCTTCAGTTCGCGCACTTCTTGTCGCGTAAGACTTCGTGTTGCGCCGCGCGCCAATCCTTCTTTTGTCACAGGACCGTACGCGACGCGGTCTAACTTCTTCACTTCGTAACCGAGTGATTCAAACATCCTGCGTACTTGGCGGTTTTTCCCTTCGTGGATGATAATACCGATCTCTTTTCCCCTCCCGCCGGGGAGAACATAGACCTCAGCCGGCGCTGTCTTGCCATCAGAAAGCCGCACGCCACGCCTCAGTTGCTCGATATGTTCCGGCTTTACTGCTGTCTCGCAGGTTACTGCATACGATTTCTGGATTTCAAACTTCGGGTGCATGAGATGCTGGGCAAAATCGCCGTCGTTGGTAAACAGCAAAACGCCCGTTGAATTCCGGTCGAGTCGCCCGATGGGATACACACGTTGCTTTGCGCGGACAAGACTCATCACGGTCGTCCGGCCGCGTTCATCATTCATTGTTGTGATGGTGTCTTTGGGCTTGTTCAGCACCAGGTACACAAGATCATGCACTTGGACAACTTGCCTTCCCTGAAACACAACTTTGTCTTTGCCGGGAATAATGCGGGTGCCGAGTTCAGTAACAATCTTTCCGTTTACCTGAACTTCACCGGATTCAATCATCGTGTCAGCAGAACGTCTGGAAGAAACGCCGCACATACTGAGATAGCGGTTCAGTCGAACTGATTCAGAAGGGTTTGAAGGTTTTTGTTTTCTACGTGCTTGCAGGTTGACCTCGTTCTATGTAATTTCGCAACGCCGATGAAAACACTCTACCGAAAACGTCCGTGAGATCGTTACCCGATAGCATCTCTTCACGGCTTGTGTCATCGCGCTGGTTACTCAGCTTTATTCTTATTCTTCCCGCCGCGGTTCCGTACTTCTCGCATTTTGTTTTCACAGAAGGATTGGCTCCAACGGGATTTATTCAAGGTGACCAGCCATATTACCTTGCAAACGCACGCGGCCACTTCGACTCCGGTTCGTTTTCATTCTTCTATGAGAATCCTTGCGATCCCGATATCACCAGTCCGAAAGTCTATTTCCAACCTCATCTGCTGATTCTCGGCGTTGTCATTTTTCTCACCGGTGCCTCGCCGGGATTCATTTATATTCTTTTCGGTTTCCTCGCAGCGCTCATCTGCGCAAGAGTTGCTATTGCTCTCTTTGAATCTTTTGCCGGATCATTGCACCATGCGCTGTTTTGCCTCACGCTATTTTTCTGGGGTGGAGGACTTCTTGTTCTTACCGGTTCCTTCTTGACAGGATTCTATGCTTTGCTCGGCGCGCCGCTCACACTCAAAGGCGTTTTCCAGTTTGATCCAAGCTTCGGCTGGTGGTTCCTGAATTTCGGACGCAACCTTGTCCTGCCGACTGAAGCATACTATCACGCGTTATTCTTCGGAACTATTTTCCTTCTTAAACGTCAGCGCTTTCTTCCCGCCCTGACGACGTCAGCTATTCTCTCCGCATCACATCCATACACAGGCGTTGAGTTGCTGGCAATACTGGCTGTTTGGGTCCTTGTCGAACTGTTCTTGAAAAAGCCCCTTCCGCTCTGGCTCGCAGCAGGAATCGTCCTGCTATTTCTTGCTCATGTATCATACTATCTCGTGTATCTTCCCGGATTTCCTTCTCACAAAACGCTCATGACGCAATGGCAACAGCCCTGGAACCTTCCGTGGGAAAGTTTGCTCCCAGCATACGGATTGACAGGCACATTTGCAATCTGGAGACTGTGGAAGAAAGACCGGCGCGATGTGTTTTTCTCGGGAAGTGAAAATCGCTTGCTGCTCTGTTGGTTTGCGCTCGCATTCCTGCTTGCAAACCATCACTACTTCATGAAGTCCATGCAGCCGTTGCACTTTACGCGCGGATACATCTGGACCTCGCTCTTCTTCATCGGCTTGCCCATGTTAAGCGGAATGGTCCAGAGGCTGAGACAGGGCGGGTTAGGAAAGTCGAAGCTTCTCCTGGCAGGTTTGCTGATTGTATTTCTCCTAGACAATACAGTGTGGTTGAATTCGATCAGCTTCTTCCATCGATCGGATGTTCGCCTCACCAGGCAACAAGCAACAGTTATCGATTGGATCAAGAGGGAAGGAACGGGTTCGACGCTCATTCTTTCAGAGGACGAAGGCATTGCATACTTGTCGCTGACATACACGCCGGTTCGATCATGGTATTCGCACCCGTTTAATACGCCTGAAGCTTCATTCAGGAAGGAACAGCTAAAGAACTACTTTGCGGATGGGATTGTGGAAAAGGAATGGGAACAGCGAAAGATTATCGTTGTAACTTCAGCAGGAAAAGGACCGCCGGGAAATTTTGGGGTGGAGGACTTCTATGCAAACGACGCTTACTCGCTCTACGTGGGAACATTCACGGCAGGACACGAACCTCGATAGGATCTAAACCGGATCCTTCGTAAGGTTTTCAAAGCGATCTTCATCGGGTCCGCTCTCTGAAGGATTTGCCCCACCATCCTCACCCGCCGCTTCGCCTTGCTTGGCTTCCATTTCCTTCAATAACTGCTTTTCCACTTCGAACTCGGCCTCAGCCATCAGCTCGTCAATCTCACGCGGCTTGGGCAACTCCGAAAGGTCGTTGATGCCGAAGTGCTTCAAAAATTCCTTGGTTGTTCCGTACAAGAGCGGCCGCCCCGGCGAAGCGGCGCGACCGACAATGGTGACAAGATTGCGCTCGAGCAGTGTGCGTAAAACATAGTCTGCATTCACACCGCGGATGGCTTCCACTTCCGGTTTGGTGACAGGTTGCTTGTAGGCAATCACCGCCAGACTTTCGAGCGCTGATACGGAGAGCTTCCGCTTGGATTTTTCCCTCAGCATTTTTCCAAGCCACACGGAAAACTGCGGCTGGGTTGCGAACTGATATCCTCCGGCAATCTTCACAATGCGGAACGGGCGCCCGGTTTGTTCGTACTCTTCGTTCAGTTTCTGGATGTGTTCCAGAATGGTATCTTCATTCAGTCTCCGCGGACGTTCAGCATCTTCAAGTGTGCCGAAGATCGTCATGATGTCCTTCAGACTCAGCGGCTCATCGCTCGCGAAAACAAGCGCTTCGATCACGTCTTTTGTTGAAGGGATGGAACCTCCAAGATGCAGTTGTTCGCTCATGCGGCCGTTTCTGAAAGTGAAAGCGGAAGTGTCAGTTGTGTAATCATAACGTCGTCACCTGTGTCGGTGGCCGACAGGGAAATGACCTTGTTCTTGGTCATCTCAAGAAGCGCAATCACCGTCACGATGATGCGCATCTTTTCTGTCATGTGCGAAACAAGACGGAGAAGCGTCGTCTGCTTGTGGACACGCAGGTAGTCCAAGGTAAAGCTCATTTGCTCATCGATGGAGACATTGAGCAGGTTCACTTCGTGTACAACTTTCTTCGGCATGGCGTCAAGAGCCCGCTTGAAGGCCGTAATCAGGTTGAAGAGCGTAACGTCCTTCAGAATATCGTCCTCTTCATCAACGAGGTGAACCTTCGGATCGGCGGCAAAGAATTTCCGGTAATAGATCCGGCGCTGTTCATCCTCCATGCCCGAAATTTCCAGCGCCATCTCTTTGTAGCGCTTATACTCAATGAGACGGCGAACCAGTTCAGCACGCGGATCTTCCTCTTCTTCCTCGCCTTCGGCGCGCGGCAGAAGCATCTTTACCTTGATTTGCATCAGAGTCGCCGCCATAACAATGAACTCGCCGGCCACTTCGAGGTCAAGCGTCGCCATCAGATGCAGATAATCCACAAACTCCTTTGTAATGCGCGCAATCGGAATATTGTAGATATCGAGCTCGTCCCTCTTGATAAAGAACAGCAGAAGGTCAAGCGGGCCTTCAAACTCCGTCAGTTTTACGCGGTAGGTGCTCATCAGCCGAGTCTCATCGCTGTCCGGACTTCGTTCATGGTTGCAACCGCACGTTGACGCGCACGTTGCTCGCCATCCTGCAAGATGTCGCGTACGTCGTCGGGATGCGATTCAAAGTGCGAGCGTTTTTCCCTGATGGGAGCAAGCGTCGCGGCGATTTTCTCGCCGACTCTTCTTTTGCA
>CAZJYO010000182.1:0-5877 GCA_964550275.1 uncultured Chitinophagales bacterium | reverse complement strand
GATTGAAAACGCCCGCCGTTTGAGGGAAGTCCACAAGCCCTGCGTGGAATCACAATCCTATCCTACTCTCTAGAGCTTCATCCACTCCGGGCGATCAGATGGGTCGCCCGGAAGAAACATTCCGGTTTGCCGCCCGTAGTAGTCAAAGGTCGGATCCAACGTCAAACAAGAAAATGTGACTCTCAGACACCATCTGGTCTTTATGACTTTGAAGCATTATCGCGCATTTATTCTGGCTCTCCCCTTCGCAATAGTATCGGCATTTGCACAAACAGACCGTCCCAAGATTGAAGCAATCCCTCTCTGGCAGACGGAACTTAAGACGGACAGATCAGCCAGCCCGACACGAGACACTCCGGCGCTGATTCACGTGGACGGCATTCTTGAGGAAGCTGTATGGCAACGGGCCGGTTATAGTGAGTTTGTCCAGCGCGATCCAGATGAAAACAAACCGCCTTCCCAGCAAACGCATGTCTGGGTCGCGTATGATAACGCTGCTCTCTACGTGGCTGCGCGCATGCATGACACCGCACCGGAATCTCTTGTCACCCGCCTCAGCAGGCGCGATGGTTCATGGACCTCCGACATGTTTGCCTTTTTCATCGATCCTTACCTCGATCGCCAGACGGGATATTACTTTGCTCTCGATGCCGCAGGGACATATTATGACGGGATTCTTTTGAATGATGATTGGGATGACGATTCATGGGACGGCGTGTGGGAAGGGCGCGTGCACTCCGACAGTCTTGGCTGGGCTGCTGAAATGCGGATTCCTTTCTCTCAGCTCAGATTTCAGAATCAGGACGAGTATATTTGGGGCGTTAACTTCCGGCGTGACGTCTCCAGGCGCAACGAACGGAGTTATGTTGTCATCACGCCGCGCAACGAAAGCGGATTCGTGTCCAAATTCGCGGATCTTGTAGGCATTCGCGGGATTGAACCTGTTCAGCGGCTGGAACTTCTGCCCTATGTTACCACTCGGGCTGAGTTTTCCTCGCATGAGCCCGGTGATCCTTTTAATGACGGATCAATCTACACCCCGCGGGTTGGGGGCGACATCAAAGTGGGCATCGGCAGTAACCTGACGCTTGACGGAACCGTCAATCCGGATTTCGGTCAGGTCGAAATAGATCCGGCGGTGGTCAATCTCAGCGATGTTGAAATATCATTCCAGGAGAAACGTCCATTCTTTATTGAAGGAAGTACGATTTTTCGGTTTGGGCAGGGCGGAACCAACAACAACTGGAGTTTCAACTGGCCGGGAGTTGATTTTTTTTACAGCAGAAGAATTGGACGGTCACCACAAGGGAGTATTCCATCAGCAGACTACGTTGACGCGCCGGACGGAACAGATATTCTCGGAGCAGCGAAACTCACGGGGAAGATTGGCGATAACCTGAATGTCGGCACGATACAGGCGTTCACAAAACGGGAGTACGCCAAACTCATGACCAATGGCCAGCGATCTGATGCAGAAATTGAACCGCTGACATACTACGGGATCACACGGGTGGAGAACAGTTTTGAGAAAGGCCGGCATTCCATCGGAGCGATTGGCACCATTACTTCAAGGATGTTTTCAGACCAGCGCTTGCGTGATGAAATCAACGCCTCGGCTTTTGTGGGAGGACTCGACGGTTTCGTCACGCTCGACCGGAGCCGGGAATGGGTGCTCGCCGGATGGGCCGCGGCTTCCCATGTCACGGGTAACTCGACACGCATGATTGCGCTTCAAAGAAATTCCCTTCATTACTTCCAACGACCGGATGGCAGTCGAAAGGTCGATAGTTCCGCCACCTCGCTCACCGGCTACGCGGCAAGAGTCCGTCTTAACAAACAAAAGGGGCGTTTCTACACCAATGCGTCAATCGGCTTTCTGAATCCAAAGTTTGAGGTCAATGACGCTGGGTTCGTGACCCGCGCCGACGTCATCAACGGACATGTTGTGCTCGCATACAAATGGAATGAGCCGAATGCATTGTCCCGGTTCTTCCAACTCGGGGGGTCTGTTTTCCGCAACTACGACTTTGACGGAAACAAGACGTGGGATGGCATTTTCCATTTCGGGAACTGGGAATTACCGAATTTCTATTACGTTGACTGGAACCTTGGTTACAATCCGGAGACCATCAGCAACCGGAGAACACGCGGTGGACCGCTAACGATTACTCCGGCTGGCTACCAAGTGGAGGTTGGCGGCGGAACGGACCGGAACAGGGATCTCCTCGGCAGTCTCGGATATTTCACCTACCAGAAAAGTGACGGCACAAATTGGTATGTCTATGGAGACCTCGAATGGAAACCGGCAACAAACATTTCATTGGCTGTGTCACCGGCGTATGAACACAATATTGAAGCTGCACAGTATGTCGGCGAAGTTGCAGACCCGTTGGCTGCGCAGACTTACGGCGCACGATATTTGTTTGCGCAGCTGGACCAGACCACCATCAGCGCCGGCATTCGCATGAATTGGACATTCACTCCAAAGTTGAGCTTGCAGCTGTATCTCCAGCCCCTTGTTTCATCCGGCGACTATGAGTTGTTCAAGGAGCTGGCCCGGTCGAGATCGTTTGATTTCAACGTGTATGGTGAAACAAATTCCACAATCACGCGCAACGGCGAGGAGTACACTATCGATCCGGATGCATCCGGCCCGGCACAACCGTTCAGCATCAATAATCCCGATTTCAACTATGTGTCGCTTCGCGGTAACGCTGTCCTGCGGTGGGAGTACCTCCCGGGGTCCGTTCTCTATTTCGTTTGGACTCAGGAGCGCGAAGATAATGAACCAAATGGCAACTTCACCTTTGGGCCTTCTCTGAACCGTTTGGCTTCCGCAAACCCCGACAATATCTTCATGGTAAAGATGACGTATTGGTGGAGCAACTAAGAACAACATTTCTTCAGTTTCTACCTTCCTCAAATGCCTTGCAAACCGCCTGCACAGGTTGATGAATTCGCCCTTTTTGTCTATCTTCATCCAGTCAAAACAACAGCTTTCCTGAGTTACCCCGGTTTTCGTACAGCTTCTCTTCTCTGAACACAGGAGATTTCATTGCGTTCATATCAACTATACATCAACGGCGCGTTTATACCTGCCGCCGACGGAAGAACATTCACGTCAACCAATCCATTCAATGGTGAAACCATCGCCACACTTTCACGGGCCGGTTCATCCGATGTTGATAGTGCGGTGAAGGCGGCTCGAAATGCCTTCGACAACGGACCTTGGCCTTCACTGTCGCGTCAAGAGCGATCGGCCTTTCTCAAAGCCGTCTCGGAAAAAATCAACGAGCACTCCAAACTGTTGACCGAGCTTGAGGTTATGGATTCAGGCGCCACGCTCAAAAAGGCGAAAGAGGATATCTATCTCAGCGCGAGAAACATGAACGGTTTTGCAAAACTTGCGCTTACAGAACTGGATGAGCCGCTCGACAGTGTTTCCCGCCAGGGATTCAGCAAGAATATCTTAATACGTGATCCGCTTGGTGTCGTTGCCGCGATCATCCCATGGAACTTTCCTCTCAAGATGGCCATTTGGAAACTCGGCCCGGCTCTTGCCGCGGGTTGCACCGTTGTTCTAAAGCCATCGCAGGAGACATCCGTGACCGCCATGGAATTGGCATCACTCATTCAGGCCGCGGGGCTTCCTCCCGGTGTAGTCAATGTTGTAACAGGCATGGGCAGTGAAGTCGGAACAACATTAACGGCCCATCCCCTGGTGGATAAGGTCGCGTTCACCGGTTCCACACCCGTAGGACGACAGATCATGCAATCCGCGGCTGGTACGCTCAAGAAGGTTACGCTCGAATGCGGCGGGAAGTCAGCCAATATTGTGCTCGAGGATGCAGATATGGATATGGCTGTTGATGGCGCACTCTACGCAATGTTCTATCATCAGGGCCAATGCTGTGAAGCAGGCACGCGGTTGCTGCTTCCGCAATCCAAAGCCGGCGAGTTTGTTCAACGGATGGTGGAAAAAATAAAGCGCATGAAGGCGGGTGACCCTATGAAACCCGATACCGACATCGGCCCCCTTGTTTCCCGGAAACAGCAGGAAACTGTTCTCGGGTACATACACAAAGGAGTCAACTCTGGAGCGAAGCTTGTCGCCGGCGGCAGTGCAATTCAATCGGATGAGTGCTCAAAAGGTTTTTTTGTGGAGCCCACAATTTTTGATCACGTTGACAACGCATCCGCGATAGCGCAGGAGGAAATCTTTGGCCCCGTTCTCTCCGTGATCCGTTATTCATCCGATGAGGAAGCAGTTCGCATAGCAAACGATTCACCATTCGGGCTTGCAGGAGGTGTGTGGTCGAAAGACGCGGAGCGGGCGATGCGCGTTGCACGGCGTCTTCGCGCCGGAACAATCTGGATCAATGAATGGCACCTCCTGAATGAGCGCGCCCCGTTTGGCGGTTACAAACAAAGCGGCATCGGACGAGAGTTCGGAATTGATGGATTGAAAGAGTACACCGAGGCAAAGCACGTACACATCGACGAAGTGGGTATCCGCGAAAAGAAAACCTGGTATGACACGGTTGTTCCAAGAACTTAACACTACTCAGCGAGGAGAAGTTCTATGAAAAACATATTGATGATCCTGATTGCAGGAACAATGCTTGGCGCGGGCTGTGGAGGGGAAAAGAAGATGGAGCCCGTGGCGGTTGGCGAGATGGTTCAATACAAAGACCCGGGGATTGGCTTTGGGATTTCGTATCCAACAGGATGGGTGCAGAACGCGCAGGTTGGACAGGCGCTCTTTTACAATGCACAAGGGGTTGAGCAGAAGTTCCGCGTTCCCACCGATGCCGGCCCGACAGGTGTTGAGGTCTCCGTGCGCGTAACAAAAACAGCCGACCCCATGGAAACTGCAAACACTATCAAGTCGGAATGGAGCCAGTCCGGGGTTCAACTTGGCCAGGAACAGCAAGTCAAGGTGGGCGAGGCGGCCGGCACGAAGGTCCCTTTCACGGCAAATTATGGGGAGGGAAATATCATTCACAGCCATCACGTATTTCTTGCAGGCGACTCGGCTCTCTATGATCTTGGATTCTCGGGGTTCGGCGGGCATTACGAAGCGAATGCCGCTGTGTTTGAAGCAATGCTCGCATCCTTCCAGATGCCAAAACCAAGGGAAAAAGATCGCGATATGACACTTCCGTCGGAATCATACGCTGATTTCGATGCAAAAACGTTCACGTTCAAGTATCCCGACAATTTCAATTCCACCAATCCTCCCAAAGGCCAGAATGACATGGTGATTGAATTGCAGGGCTACAGACGCGATTGCTCCGTGCGATTTGATGTGTTCGGCGCGCAGGGCCTTACCGTGGATAAGGTCTTTGAACAGAACAAGGGAAAATACCGCGCCACATCAACCGGCAAGGCGACCATTGGCGGTGAGAATGCAATGTTCATTGCATACTCTCCAACGCGGGAAGTCGACAGCCGCGCATATTTCCTTGTCAAGAATGACAAGGTCCATCGCATTACCATGAACTGGTACAAGCCGCAAGCGGCCTCCTACATGACAGCATACGAAACACTGATCAGTTCCATTAAGTTCAAATAATGGAGGCCGCAATGCAGAACCATATGATCACGACTGCCTTTGCGCTTGAGGGTTACAAGATCACGAGGAACCTCGGCGTCGTCCGCGGGATCACTGTTCGCTCACGTTCTATCGTTGGAAATATCGGGGTCGCGCTGCAAACACTTGTCGGTGGCAATATCTCTCTTCTCCAGGAATTGTGCGAGAAAGCGCGCCAAGATGCCTTCACCATTATGGTGCAACACGGGCGGGAAGTCGGAGCTAATGCGATCATCGGTATGCGCTATGATGCTAACGAAGTCATGTCTGGCGTGACGGAAGTT
>CAZJYO010000181.1:3384-5888 GCA_964550275.1 uncultured Chitinophagales bacterium | reverse complement strand
GTTCTCTGGGCGCCGGCGAGATGTGGATGTACCACATCAGCGGCGGCGATGGCGTGCAACTCACGAAGCGACGCAACTGGCAGCAGAACTCATCCGACCCGGAAATCTCTCCCGACGGGCGCTATCTCTACTGGGATGAAGACGTCAGTCCGGGCAACGCGTATGATTACAACAGAGATCCCTACGGCGTTATTTATGTCATCAACAGATTGGACCGCGAGAAGGGAAAAACCCAGCGATACATTTCCGGCAACGGCGGGTCTGTCAGGCCGGTCGCTTCTCCGGACGGAAAATACATTGCCTTCATCAGAAGAGTGCGGCTCAATTCCGTCCTTTTCTTGTACAACACGGAGACGGGCGAGGAATGGCCGATTTATGACGGCCTGAGCAGAGACGCGCAGGAAACGTGGGCGATCTTCGGTGTGTATCCGGGATATTCATGGACGCCCGACGGAAAGCATATTGTCATCTGGGCAAAGGGAAAAATCTGGAAGGTTGATGTCACGGCGAAGAATGCGGTTCAGATTCCGTTCAAGTTGAAAACAACCCAGGTTGTTACCGAGCCGTTGCGCTTCAAGCAAGCCGCGGCTCCGGAAAAATTCGACGTGAAGATGTTGCGCTGGGTGACGACATCGCCAGATGGCAAGAGTGTGGTGTATGGCGCGCTCGGACATCTTTACATTAAATCACTTCCTGAGGGCGAACCGAAGCGACTCACTTCTGATAATCATTTTGAGTTCTACCCGTCTTTTTCGTCCGATGGAAAATGGATTACCTATGTTTCATGGACAGACGCCGATAAAGGCGCGGTGTACAAGGTTAAATCATCCGGCGGCAGCGGACAAAAACTGACGCGTATCAAAGGCACGTTCACCGAGCCGACGTTCTCACGTGACGGTTCCAGGATTGTGTTCGGAAAACAGGGAGGTGATTTGATGCGCGGCCAGGCATTCACCAGTGAGCCGGGTATTTACTGGATTCCCGCTGATGGTGGCGAAGCAACCATGATCACAGAGGAAGGATTCACGCCAAGGTTCAACAACAAGGGAGACCGCGTGTTCCTGATTTCCAATGAAGGAGAAAACACTGCGCTCATCAGCGTGGATATGAACGGCAACAACCGCCGCGTCCACCTGACTTCTTCAAACGCGCAGTATATCATTCCCTCTCCGGACGAACAATGGGTCGCTTTCACCGAGCGTTACAACTCCTATGTTGCCCCTCTCCCGATCACCGGGCAGGCGGTGAGTATCGGTCCAAACACAAGTGATTTTCCCGTGAAGCGCATTACCCGCGATGCAGGAATGTATTTGCACTGGTCGGGCGACAGCAAAACCGTCTATTGGTCTCTTGGTCCGGAATTATTCTCACGACGCCTCGACAACACATTCACATTTGTTGAAGGCGCAAAAGACAGCGTTCAGGAGAAACCCGATACCTCGGGTTTGCCCATCGGATTCAAAGCGGCGACGGATAACCCCTCAGGCCGCGTTGCGTTAACGGGCGCGACGGTCATCACCATGAAGGGCGATGAAGTACTTACCAATGCGACGATTCTCGTAGATCGAAATCGCATCACGAGTATTGGCCCGGCAAACGCAGTCGCCATTCCCTCGGGGACCAAGGTTGTTGATATCAGCGGCAAATACATTATGCCGGGAATGATTGATGTTCACGCACACGGATCGGCGGGAACGGCTGGCATCACGCCGCAACAAAACTGGAACTTCTACGCGAACGTCGCTTTCGGCGTCACGACAAACCATGATCCATCCAACGATACCGAGGAAGTATTCGCCAGTTCAGAACTGATAAAGGCAGGACTGGCGGTCGGGCCGCGTTTGTATTCCACCGGCACAATCCTCTACGGGGCCGAAGGGAGTTTCAAGGCGGTGGTGAACAGTCTCGATGACGCGCGTTCGCATCTGAGGCGGCTCAAAGCCGTTGGTTCGTTTTCCGTCAAGAGTTACAACCAACCACGACGCGATCAGCGACAGCAAATCATACAAGCGGGGCGCGAGCTGAACATGCTTGTTGTTCCTGAGGGCGGATCGACGTTGTATTGGAACATCACACAGATTCTCGACGGCCATACAGGCATTGAGCACTCGCTGCCGGTTTCCCCCCTGTACAAGGATGTGGTGACGTTGTTTGGAAAAAGCGGCGTCGGGTACACGCCGACACTTGTTGTTTCCTACGGCGGACTCTTCGGCGAAAACTACTGGTACACCAACACGAAAGTGTGGGAGAATGAGCGACTGTTGACGTACGTTCCGCGTTCACTCGTTGATGCGCGCTCACGGAGAAGAATGGCTGTTGAGGAAGACGACTGGAACCACATTGAGAATGCGAAAGCGGTCAAAGCAGTTGTTGATGCCGGAGGTAAAGCACAATTGGGTGCGCATGGCCAGCTTGCGGGACTCGCTGCGCATTGGGAACTCTGGAGTTTTGTTCAGGGCGGCATGTCGCCGATGGAAGCTATCCGTTGCGCAACGTACAACGGC
>CAZJYO010000181.1:2093-3374 GCA_964550275.1 uncultured Chitinophagales bacterium | reverse complement strand
GGATCACTTGAGAACGGAAAACTTGCCGATCTCATCGTGATGGATAAGAATCCGCTTGAGAACATCCGCAACAGCGAATCAATACGCTACGTTATGCTGAACGGAAGGTTGTACGACGCAGCGACGATGAATGAAATCGGAAACCATCCAAAGAACCGCATGCCGTTCTATTGGGATGGCGGGATGGATCCGGGGACTGTGGGAACGGAGATGGAACTCGATTAACAAACTGCTGGATTACCATCAAACGGAAGAGCACTTGTAGGGGTTTGATTAATCAAGCCCCTGTCTCCTTCATGTCCGCATGTTTTTCAGTCTGGACTTCCGACAGGAGCATTCGGAAGTGACAGTGCCCGGCGGGGGTTCGTTCCGTGGTACGCCCTCGCGGTGTCCTTGTCATGTCCACATGCCGTTGGCGGACGTCCAGAACACGGGCTGTTCACACAATCTTTTGGCGGGCGTCCAGACAGCACCAACACCGTATCAACTCAGTCTGGATTCCCGACCCCCGACAAAAGCATCGGGGGCAAGCCCCTCGACAAACCATTCGTTGGCAAGCCCCTCGACAAACCATTCGTTGGCAAGCCCCTCGACAAACCCATTCGTTGGCAAGCCCCTCGACAAACCCATTCGTTGGCAGCATTCGGGAATGACCAACACACGGCCCCCCCGGCCGAAGCCCTCGGGGGTAGCATTCGGGAATGCGCGGGCTTTCACGCCCACCAACGGTTCCCTTGTCACGCCCGCATGTTTTAGGCGGGCGTCCAGACTAGGCGTTTTCAGTCCTTGCCTAGTCGCATCTCTTTGTACAAGTCGAGCCAGCGGGGATTGTCCTTCTCGATCAAGCGCAGTTTCCACTTTCGATTCCACTTTTTCAGTTGTTTCTCACGCTGAATTCCGGCAAGTGGAGAGTCATACACTTCATAGTAAACAAGCATAGAGACGCCATAACGCTGCGTGAATCCTTTGTTGAGCTTTTCTTTGTGCTCACGCACCCGTCTCGCAATGTTATTCGTGAACCCGGTATAAAGCGTTCCGTTCCGCTTGCTGGCAAGGATGTAGACGTAGAAGTGTTTTGACAAGAGCTGTGTGCCTTTCGGCCTTTTGTGTGTTGCTCAGTCAGGATCCATCGCGACACCCTTGTCATGTCCGCACGCTGTTGGAGGACATCCAGACCTAGGGTTGCCACTTCGTGCTCTCTTTGACCGCACTCAGTCTGGATTCCCGACCCCCGACAAAAGCATCGGGGGCAAGACCCTCGACAAAAGCATCGGGGGCAAG
>CAZJYO010000181.1:0-1993 GCA_964550275.1 uncultured Chitinophagales bacterium | reverse complement strand
GACCCTCGACAAAAGCATCGGGGGCAAGACCCCCGACAAAAGCATCGGGGGCAAGCCCCTCGACAAACCCATTCGTTGGCAGCATTCGGGAATGGCCAACACACAGGCCCCCCGACAAAAGCAACGGGGCTTCATTCGCAATGAACAACGGCGCTGGCCTTCACTCCCAGCGCGGTTCCTTGTCATGTGAGAATGTTTTTGGGCGCACCCTTTGGTAGAGCCATTACTCAACCTTCGAAGTGTTCGGCAGCCCTACAACCCCTCCTCTGAAATCAGCCAGCACCACAGCGCCTCAACAATTGCTCCCATTTCCAATTCGCGCGGGTGAACCTTGTCGATCGTATCGTTATCGGAATGATGGTAGTCGAAGTACCGGTGCGTTTCGACGCGAAGTCCGAATGCCGGCACGCCGCGTTCTGCCAGCGGACCAATATCCACTCCGCTCCCGCCTTTTTCGATATTGTCGGCCAGCAACAGCTTGAACAGCGGCTTCCAACTCTGCATTTTCGCAAGGACGACAGAGTCGGCCTGAACGCTGATGCCACGCGGCGCATGACCACCTGCATCGGATTCCAATGCCGCAATGTGCTTCTCTCCTTCACGCTCCTTTGCCACTGGGTACGCCCTGGCTCCGCGTGTACCGTTCTCTTCATTCATAAACATCACAGCGCGAAGGGTTCTGCGTGGTTTCAATCCAAGCCGCTTGATGAGATTCAACGCCTCGATTGCCTGCACACACCCCGCCCCATCATCATGGGCGCCGGTGCCCTTGTCCCAAGCATCCAGATGTCCGCACACCATGACGATCTCATTCGGCTTTTCCCAGCCGGTGATATCACCAACAACATTCGCTGATTCGACATCGGGAAGCGTTTCGCAGGTAAGTTTCAGATAGACACGCACACCCGGATTGATCTTGATGAGCTCGCTCAGCATGTTTGCATCAAGCGTGCTGATTGCCGCTGAGGGAACCTTCTTCACGCTGTCCACATAGTTCATAGCGCCGGTATGCGGGACGTCATCAATACGGGATGTCATAGAACGAACAAGCGCGGCAAGTGCGCCGGCCTTCGACGCTTCTACCGCGCCCCTGCTTCGCTGATCAACCGCACCACCATACGCCTCGCCTTGATTGAGTTTCGTGTTATCAAACGCACGGTTGAAAAGGATAACCTTGTTCTTCGCTTTCTCACCGAGAGAACGCAGTTCATCAAATGTCTTTACTTCGATGACTTCAGCAGTTATGCCCTCCGCCGGCGTCGCGATGCTCCCTCCAAGCGCGCAAATCGTGAGCGGCTTGCGGTCGGTGCCAACGATAGCGGCCGCTTCTTCCACCGGACCTCTGACCCAACGCGGAACCATCACGGGCTCAAGATGCACATTGTCGAAACCGCGCTTCTCCATCATTTCTTTTGTGAGCTGAACTGCTTTCGCCGCTCCTACCGATCCGCTGAGCCGGTGCGGTGCTTTTATAGTTAATTCCGCAAGCATGCTGTGCGACTCGTACGTTCCCAATCCCCCGGCGAGAAGGCGTTGCACGATTTCTTCATAATTTGGCGGCTGTTGTGCTGAAAGCCGGAACGCGCACAGGGCAACAAGGGCGATCAGAAAATGAAGCTTCATGGAAGAACCTCGGGAGAAATGAATCAGGATTTGTACCGCGCGCGGATGCCGGGAATCAGGTATTCCTTGAATGCGCGCGCCATATCAAACTCAGGCGACCAATGCCAATCCTTGCGCGCGGCGCTGTCGTCAACATCCACCGGCCATGTGTCAACGATAGCTTGTCGTTTGTCATCAGGTGAAAACTTGATTTGCGCGCCGGGGAATTCCTTGATCACGACATCACAAATTTCCTTTGCCGACGGCGAAAAACTCGTGATGTTGTACACCGTGTGTTTGAGGTTGGCCTTGGGTGCTTTTTCAAGAAGAAGCAACGCGCGAATTGCATCCGGCATCGCCATGAACGGAATGCGGACATCTTCACGAACGA
>CAZJYO010000180.1:0-5948 GCA_964550275.1 uncultured Chitinophagales bacterium | reverse complement strand
CATTGAAACACATGTCGAATTTGGATTCCTGATATCATGCTGCCACATCACCGGATTCAGGAAAATATATTGTTCAACCATGAAGAAATCCGCGTCACTCCGGATAATATGATCATAAAATTGAGATTGCCACAATGGGCTGTCTTTGATAAGTCCCGCCTTGCGAACTTTGACTGTCACTCCGGACTTGTAGGCGCCAACAATAGTTGAAAGCGATCCAGCAAGAGGCTTACCGAATTCTCTCTTGTGGTACATCTTTCGCGAACTACTTTGATCCCTGATTGTTATTATGGCATGAAAATGATTCGGCATGATTTGGAATGCACCCAGAGTGACGTTTGGATAATGGTCGGGAAGTGCGCGCCAGTCGTCGTGCACGACCTGTCCAACGTCGGAGAGAACCATCTCGCTATTTGTTACCGTCCCGAAAATACAACGCTGCCGGAATGTACACACCGTCAGGAAATAGGATCCCGGTGATGAATAATCGTAACCTTTGAGCCGAAGGGATTTTCTATGATGAACACGTGAATCGTATGGCATCCTGAATTCCTCGGTGTTTAGTCAAGGACACGACGGAGTCGTGTCCCTACATATTCGGTTTCGTGAAATGTGGTGATGCCGGCATCACTTGTGAGACTAGCTCTTTGAATACATTCATTGCTTCAAATTCGCGTTCGCCCAACCGGTAGTTGAAACCGTTCAAGTATTCCCTCGTCTCCGTTGCATTCAGTCGCAATGCAAGACCATGGCATCCCGCGAGAGAATCGAAATCTTCTTCGGCTTGCTCAAGTGAAGACGAGAGAATCTCTTTCAATTCCCGCTTTGTTGTTTCAGTAATAGATTTTCTCAAGGCCCACACTGCAAACACAAACGGCAATCGTTGCCAATCATACCACTCTTTTGCGAGATCAAACACCAACTCAAAACCATTCAATCCCGTCTTATTGTACTTCAGCGCTTCATCACCAATAAGAAGGACGGCGTCAAAATTGGAAAGATCGTTCACCCCTGAATGCAACCGGACAAGCTTGGCATTCACGCCATGTTTCCTCTTCAATAACACGTTCAGCAGTTGCACTGACGTTGAAGTATCATCGGTAACGCCGATGCGTTTCCCTTCAAGTCCGGCCCACCCTTCTTTTGAAAACAGCATGACACTCTTCACCTGATCACGTGTCGCGATGCACCATCCCATGAGTTCAAGGTTCTGCTCCAGACGGAAATAATCCATAAGTGAAAACGGGCCCGCATCAATTTGGCCCTGCTCTCCGAGAAGTCCCATGCGGCGCGGTGCAAGCGGAAGAATCTTGAATTGACGCTTCTCGAAATGAGAATAAAACGGAACGGAATTCAGGTACGGAATCTTGCCGACAATGTTTTCAGAATAGGTTTTCAAGGGATTGTAAAACACGTCGCGCTCGACGGGAATTTTTCCCGCGTCTTTGATAATGCGAATGAGCTGGTCTTTTGCTATCGCCATCGGACTGATCGCTCCGGCGTCGTGGGCGATCTTTTCGCCGCCGACCGTTCCATCCATATCATCCGCCCCGAAGTTCAAGGCCATTGCAGCTACTTCCTCCGTCAGCATCACCCAATACGCCTTGATGTGCGGGAAGTTGTCCAGCATGAGCCGCGAGATGGCAATCGTCTTCAAGTCGTCGATGGCGGAGGTGAACTGGTTCTTCGGCTTGATGCCGGTATCGCCGGGTTGGAACGCAAGCGGAATAAACGAAAGAAATCCGCCCGTTTCATCCTGCGCTTCACGCAGCTTCATCATGTGGATGAGGCGTTCTTCAAGCGTCTCGATGTGTCCGTAAAGCAGTGTGCTATTCGTAGGAATGCCGAGCCGGTGCGCCGTCTTGTGAACCTCGAACCAACCTTTAGCCCCGATCTTTTGCGGAAAGAGAAGTTTGCGCACGCGTTCGGAAAACACCTCGGCTCCACCGCCGGGCATTGTGCGAAGTCCAGCCGCCTGCAACTGTCGAAGAACTTCTTCCATCGGCATCTTGAAGCGCTTATGAAAGAAGTCAATCTCGACAGCCGTGAATGCCTTGACGTCCGTGTTGGGGAATTTCTCATGAATAGATCGAACAATATCCAAGTACCGTTCCCAGGGCCAATCCGCCGGCATGCCGCCGGTAATGTGGACTTCGTGAATATCGGGCGTGAGCTTGGAGAGAATCTCCTCCGTGGTCATCTCGTAGGCGTCGGGACGGCCTTTCTTCGTGGCAAAGTCACAGAACTTGCAGGAGAGGACACAGATGTTCGTGTGCTCGATCTTTTGGTTCAGGACAAAATAAACCGCGTCCCCGCTCTTTTGTTGTTGGACGTGGTGGGCCATTTTGCCAAGCGAGAGGATGTCGCTCGTTTTGTAAAGCGTCAGTCCGTCGTCCATTGTAAGGCGTTCAGCACGCTGCACTTTGGACCAGATGGGAGTAAGGTTCTTGTCTTGGATGTTCATCATTCGTCAAAGAGAACTGAAGTACGAGAGTAAATATAGCGTTTTGGAGGCGAGGAAGAAAGGAATTTTGTTCCCGGACACTCCAAGCCCGCATTTGTTCAGAGCAGTCCAATTGGAGTGTAGTGCTCGACCGACCGATCATGGACTTATCCTGGTCCTAACACCTCACCCTGTCACTGCGTGACATCCCTCTCCCAAAGTGGGAGAGGGAAAAGAGGTGAGGGCCTTTTTGTATGTGTGAATATTATTGACTCTTCGCTCATGTGAGGTTATCTTTGAGTCCAGAAACCACCGCCGTCCAGCCACATTTCTTCCCGGGAGGAACATGAGCCGCTTGTTCAAAGTCTTGTTGATGGTGACTTCCATCCTTTCATCACCCGGTCTTGCAGGCAAACTCACGGCCCAATCGCGTTCGCAGAACTTCTGGACGGACGGCGCAGCTCCCGGAGGTGCAACGCAACGGGCCATCACGCCAGTACAATTCAGGTTTTTGAATTTAGATCTCAGGCTGTTGCGTGAATTCCTGAACGAAGTTCCGATGGAAGAAACGACGCCCGTCAAGTCATCAACCGCCCGGCTGACTCTTCCTCTTCCCGATGGAAGGTTTGAAACATTCTCCGTAGTTGAATCACCAATCATGGCAATCCCCCTTGCCGCAAAATATTCTGAAATCAGAACGTACATGGGCCAAGGCATCGATGACCCGACTGCAACACTTCGGTTTGATGTTACACCCGCCGGATTTCATGCCATGATTCTCTCTTCGAACCCGACAGTCTATATCGATCCTTACAGCCGCAATAACACGCGCGATTATATCTGTTACTTCAAACGCGATATCTCCTTCGATGAGGCAAGACGGTTTGAAGAAGTCGGCCTTCTCGGAACGGAATCCGAAACCGCAAAGGAGATTGCGAGAATAGTCGAGCAGGGTCTTCCCTACTCAATCGGCGAAAACCTGCGGACCTACCGGTTGGCGCTTGCTTGCACCGGCGAGTACGCGACGTTTCACGGAGGCACAGTTCCGGGAGCCCTCGCGGCCATGGTCACGGCAATGAACAGGGTTAATCAGATTTACGAACGGGAAGTCTCTGTCCGCATGGTACTCGTTGCCAACAACGACACCATCATCTTTACAAATCCTGCTACCGATCCGTACACCAACAGCGATGGCGGGGCGATGTTGAGTCAAAACCAATCGACAATCAATTCCCGCATTGGAAGCACGAATTATGACATCGGCCATGTGTTCAGCACGGGCGGCGGCGGCATCGCCGGATTAGGCGTTGTGTGTGTCGGTTCATTAAAAGCATGGGGCGTCACGGGACTTCCCTCGCCAATCGGAGATCCATTCTACGTTGACTATGTTGCACATGAAATGGGACACCAATTCGGAGGTAACCACAGCTTCAACGGAACCGCAAGCAACTGCGGCGGCGGAAACAGAAACGGTTCAACAGCGTACGAACCGGGGAGCGGAAGCACAATCATGTCCTATGCGGGAATTTGCGGCACGCATGATATCCAGAACAACAGCGATGATTATTTCCACGGCATCAGTATTGACGAGATGGTTGCATACACAACGGCCGGCAACGGCAGTTTTTGTCCTGTGGTCACGGCAACAGGAAACAATGCTCCAGTCTCAGTCGCGGGCCCGGGAGGAAACACCATTCCCCTCGGCACTGCTTTTTCTCTTACAGGTTCCGGATCGGATGTTGACGGTGATTCATTAACGTATTGTTGGGAACAGTTTGACCTTGGCCCCGGCGGGCATCCGAATGCGCCCAGCGGCAACGCACCGATTTTCAGATCATTCAAAGGCACTTCAAACCCGACACGCATCTTCCCCCGCATGCAGGATATCATTAACAACACACAGACCATCGGTGAGATTCTTCCAAGCTATACGAGAACATTGCATTTCCGGCTGACCGTGCGGGACAATCGTGCCGGAGGGGGCGGCGTCGGCAAGAGTTCGCTGACACTCCCCGTTGCTACGTCGGGACCATTCCGGATTACTTCACCGGACTCTGTGGGTTCGTGGAAAACCAATTCCATAGATACGGTCCGCTGGAACGTTGCCAATACGAACCTCGCTCCGGTAAATTGCGCGACAGTGAATATTCTTCTCTCAACCAATGGCGGAATGACATTTGAGGACACGCTTGCGACAGGGACACCCAATGACGGGATTGAACCTGTGATTGTTCCTGCCATTGTGGTGGAAAACGCACGCGTAAAAATCGAGGCCGCCGACAACATTTTCTTTGATTTCTCAAACCTCAATTTTTCCATCGCCACCATCTTGACGCCGGTTCTCGTCGCGCCGCCCAACAACGCACAGAACCAACCACCGTCACTCACGCTCGTGTGGCGTCAGGTTGAAGGAGCGAGTACGTACCACGTTCAGGCGTCCCGCAACGCGGAGTTTACGTTAATGGTGCTGAACGATTCAACGGTCACGGACACTGCGCGCGCGTTGAGCGGACTCTTGAGCACAACAAATTATTACTGGAGAGTAAAGGCAAACAGCGACTCCGGTTCGAGCGGCTGGTCGGGCACCAGAATCTTTCGAACGGCCATTGCGCCGCCCGGACCACCGACACTTTCCCAGCCGCCAAACAACTCTACGGATCAACCAAGCACTCCGATATTGCGCTGGAATCTTGTCTTGTTCTCCAGCTCATACCAGTTGAAGGTTGCGACGGACTCACTGTTTGCCACTCTTGTTGTGGATGATTCCGTGGGGGGAGGCGCCATTCAACGCATGGTAAATTTGCAGCCGCAGACCAAGTATTACTGGCGGGTTCAGGCGAGAAATGCGGGAGGGCTCGGAGCTTCGTCAGCAACGTGGAATTTCACGACGCAGTTTCCGCCTTCACAAGCGTCCCTCGTCTTCCCGGCGCCGGGAGCAGTTGTTGCAGATGATTCCGTACAGTTCCTTTGGAACCGCGTTGCAACGACCAATGTGAGATACTGGCTTGAACTCGCGACCGATTCGCTGTTCACGACGTCAACAGTCGATTCAGCGATCACCGATACTACGCGGGCAGTTTCCAATCTCACGGACAACGAGACATATTTTTGGCGGGTGCGCGCTGGTAATACAGCCGGATGGGGACCCTTCAGCGAAACTCGGGCATTCACCATCATGACAACCGATGTCCCATCCACGGAAGGAACGCCTGTAACATTCGCGTTGATGCAGAACTACCCGAACCCTTTCAATCCATCAACCCATGTCACATTTGAAATTGGCAATCGTGAATTGACAACTTTGAAAGTATTCGATCTCCTTGGCCGTGAAGTCGCAACGCTGGTGAACGAGGTGAAGCAGCCGGGGCGATACGAGGTGACTTTCTATGCCGAAGGACTTTCGAGCGGGGTATATGTGTACCGGCTGCAGTCCGGCAAGTTCGTTGAGACACGAAAGCTTCTGTTAATGAAGTAGGGGTTTGATTCATCTGCGCAGTCTGCGCAA
>CAZJYO010000179.1:0-5971 GCA_964550275.1 uncultured Chitinophagales bacterium | reverse complement strand
TAGTCGTTTCATGAAGAACCTCCTTCGTTAGCGAATCGTGATATGAACGGGGATTGTTCCGCTTCCATTTGATGGGGCGAGTGCAACTCCAATAACGGGCCCTCCTTCGGACACAGTCATTCCTTCGATGGTTCGGGTCTGGAGTGCGCGAGCGTGTCCTGCGCGTGCTGTTGTCAGGCGTTGGCCTGCAACGATCGGGAGTGAGCCGTCAACTTTCACTTGCGCTACGCCGGCGATGGTAAGCGCAACATAATCACCCGGTTGTGCTGGGCCTTCCGCTCCTTGCAGAGACATTTCTCCTTCGGCCTCCTTGCCCGGTGCAACGGCCCACACCATACGGCTCTGGACAACGCCGACAATACCCGCGGAGCGGGAGTCATCGGCGAGGCGAACCAGTGAAAGGGAAGCTGTGCCGCCGGGAATCGGTTGCGCGAGACCAGAGGCCGCGGCAACATCACCCTTTGTCAAAGGTTCTGAACCATCCACTTTCGCGATCAACGTATACGCACTGGCAAAAACATTTCCTGCTTCGATGTTGTCAACGGTGTATAACGCCCATTGACCCGAAGCATTTTCTGTATTTGGCCACAGTCCATACGCTGTGACGCCGGGACTTGGGATATACAAGCCATAGTTCGGATAGTCCGGCGATGCGCCAACCTGAATTCCATCGTCGCCAGTTTCATTGATTCTTATTCCATCAGAGCCGGTTGAATTGGCAAGTTCCAAGCTGCGCGAGGTGGCACCGGCGATGCGCAGCGTTACCGTATCCGAAACAGTCAGCTTCAAGCCTGATTTGTACAGGTGCCACTTGTTCTGGGTTCCGTCATAGTATGTCCAGGCCCGGAACGACCCATTGGTGGCGTAGCCGTAAAATGGCCATCCCTGTGCGTTGGAAGTCTCAACGTACATGCCCCCATAGTCGTTTGCCCCTCCATTGTAACGCATGCCAAATACCTCGTTCCCCGAAATGGGGAACGTTCTGCCAATGAAAACCCTGCCGCCGCCGTAATACAAAACCCCGTTGGTATCCTGCCACGCCGTATTTCCTCCGCCGCCGAGACTATACGCTGATGATGCGAGTTTCACTCTTGGTGAGAGTTCCGGGAAAAGATCAATCTGAATCCCGAGCCAGTAGCCGGTCGTCCAGGAAATGGAATCAGGAAATGGCGTGGTATCGCCGAGATAGGTCGAAAAGAACCCGCCCTGCACGTTGACGTTCTTTGCTTCAGACCACAACGCTGATCCACCGTTCTCTACGTCGTAGAGACGAAACGTCATCACGTAGTTTCCGTCCGGTTGCGGGTTGCCGACGGTGTCCGTGAGAACGCCTTGATAGGAAAGCTGTTTCGGAATCTGTGCGCGTGTCTCGACAACGCTCACAATCAACAGCATGACCCCCAGGAAAAAGAGACTTCGCATATGACCTCCGTTGAAAAAGTGTTAAAGAACAGTGAGTTGATGATGGTTGTGTAAAGCAGATCCCGGCTGCGGCTTCAGGCCGGTAAATACCCTTTGTTCCCGGTGGCCAGCGTTCTTTGATACCGGGCCGTGAAGCCAATGACCAATGGCGGTACGCGCATATCGAACGGTTTCCTTCGGATGACAAGCGCGGTGAAGAAAGTGTGAAGTGTCATAGCGACAGGGTTGAAATGTGGTGAGCCGGTAATTCGTCGAGCCAGTTTCTGAGAACCGATTCACGGAACGCGCCGTTTGCAATGGCGATGAACATCATTCCAATCCAGATTGTCAGACCGCGAAGAAACGTCTTCAAAGTGAACAACGGGCCAAGCCCCCCGTTGCCGGCATAAGATGAGTCTTGAAGAAATGTACCGCCGCTACTGAGCTCGCGTGGGGTTCTTACTCGAGCGTGTAGTAAAGTCCCAACCCGTATTCAAAGCCGGTCATGTTGCCGCGCCCCGAAACTCCTTGCGTGCTTCCTTCATGATACAGAAAATGGGAATTGTATGAGAGGTTTGCATCAAGGCCGATGTTTCCGGCAATAGGAATTGTTGCTCCGAAGGTGAGCTGCCAAGCGAACTGGGCCGACGTGCGATCAGAGGAGAAGTCCGGTTGGGTGATCTTCTCTGTCACGATGTTCATGCCGACATTCAAACCCATGAATGGCATGATTCCATCCGTGATAAAATAGTAGCGCGGTCCCGCCATGAAATGAATTGCGCTCAGCGTTTGACCTGCCGTAGCGGCTTCATTCAAAGCATAGTTTGAGTAACCAACCTTTGCGATTCCCATAATATTTTCAGGGAAGAACATGCCGTAGGAAACATACCCGCCATTGGCATGCGGGAACGTGGAAGCAAGCTCTCCAAGTGTTCTGGTGTACAATCCTTCAACCATCAACCAGTTGTGGAGATCGTTATGCTCGCTGACTTCCGTTTGCGCTTTTCCAATGGAAGGAATCGCGTGAAGAATGGTTGAGATTGCAACAAGCATCAAAAGCGTTTTCATCGGGCTCTCACGAAGTCTCTTGTTCATTGTCGTCACCATGCCACGTAGGAAAACACAAGCCGCGCAATCGGGTTTCTCTTGTGGACATTCGGCAGATACGGCTGGGGTGGAGTCGGGGTTATGTCGTCATAATACTGGCGGAGATAATAGCTGTCACGCCAGTAGACACCCAACTCAAGTCCAAGTGAAGCGGCGGGCGAAAACGGATATCGTCCCGATATGACTGCCACATGAAAATGGTGTTTTGATTTTGACGGTTCGCTTTGTGTCCAGATCCAGCCGCCGTTGTAGAAAATGGTAAATACGTCCCATCCTTTGGTGATGAAGGAGACGAGCGCCTTGGAGCCGAACCCGGGACCGAGATCATAGTTTCTGCCCTCGGCATCAACATAGTAATCGTTTGGTGTTCCACCCATGAGAATGCCGCGGACGCCGATACCGACCTGCATTTTCCAATCTTCGGAGAGCGTGTACAGTGAATTCAATTCCGGAGAAACCGCCGTTTGTCCGAATTCGAACGCAGGGTTTGCGAGGTAATCGTAGATCCCCCTGATCGTCAGCAAGTGCGTTACCTGTTCATTTTTTGAAAGCTTCCAGCCGTGAAGCACGCCGTCGAAGGAGATGCGGTTGATGAGTTTTGTTGAATCCTCCGCGCGGTTCGGGACCGCAACGACGATGGTAAAGTTGAATGACGAAAATGGAATGCGATAGTCACCGGCGAACATGTTGCCATAGCGTAAGTCCAGTGCGGCGACGGCCTGGGTCACAACATCCTTGTTGAAGTCTGTTCCATCAGCATCAAGTGAACGGACGCCGGCGGTGAAGACCGGTTGGAACGTGCTTGGGTCATGCTCTGCCGGATTAGGTTGCACCTTTCCGGTTTCGCCTGAAAGAAGCCGTGTAAATCCCCGTACGGGGTTTACTAACGCGCCGCCGATTTCTCTCCAGACTCTCTCCGAACCTGTTGCCGTGTTATCAGTGACGAGAATGGAAAGCCGGTACAAACCTTCGCCGAAGAAGGCGCCGTTCACGCCCGTCATGATCCAGTCGTTGAACGAGGGTCGGAATGTTTCGCCGAACTGTTCCCACACAAAACTGCCGCCGAGAGAATAGGGAACTGATTCCCAGAAGGAGTATCCGTTTGTGCGCCCTGCATTAAAGAATAACGCACCATGGTACGGATGTGAAAAAAGGTTCGTCAGGAAATTATCACCATCGTATTCCCATCCCTTTTGAAGGTTGTTCCACCACGTTGCGGAGGATACATTCGCCCAATTATCCGCAGGGTCTTCCCAGTGACGAATCCACTTTGCAAGCGCCCAAGGAATGAATTCAAGAATGGCCACTTCGGCAATCGCGAGTCCCGGATGTTTTGTATCCGTATAAAACCCGCTTGAAGTTTCCTGAGCGTCTTCTACGAGAAGACTGGGATTCATCGTTGAACCGAATGAAGCCATGGCCAAATCCGGGTGCAAGGTGAACTGCGGATGAAGTGACGACTCATACGTTCCGGCAGTCGAAAGGGTGGAGGAGGAACACAAGATGATGAGAATCAGAAGGAGGGGAAGAGGTCTCATATCTCAAACATTGGATGAATGGTCTGAATGGGTTCGGATTGAAGATACTATTTGGCGCGATTCAACGCAAGTGCTTGACAAAGCATTCTGCTTATGGTAAATTTGAACCGCGTTTTTGTATCTACAATAGATGTGCCGCATCGGTGACACAGGGAGTCTCTACTCGAAGGCACATGCATGATAAACGCAATCCCAGAATTCTCGCCGGACATAAGCTCATCATGGACTTTCTGAATGTGAGGAACAGTCTTTCTTTCACCATCAAAGGATCTCAACAATGAAGCAAAAACTGTCACAGTCTGTTTTCACGTTCGGGCTCACATTCCTCGTGTTGTGCGCCGCAACGGCATCAGCCCAAGATCCGGTTCTCTCGCTGTATGATCGGACGCAAGTGAGCTTGTCATTCACGGACGTTATTATGAATGCTGATATTCGCATTGATTCGGAGAGCGGAAGCATCGGAACAGAAATTGATACTGAAGAAGACCTCGGGCTTCCAACGCATACGTTTCAACCGCGGGCAGGAATCCGATGGCGGCCATGGCACGATCATGAGTTTGAATTGACGTATCAATTCGCGCGCCGCGATGGTGAAAAAGTTCTCAACCGTGATATAAAGTTCAGGGATACGACGTTTAACGCCGGGTTAAAGACCAAGGGGCAACTTAATACGGATCAAGCATTGCTTGTGTACCGCTTTGCTGTTATTGCAAAGGACGACATTCAGGCAGGAGTCGGACTCGGAATTGGCGCCTTCTTTCTCGACACTGAAGTCGAAGTTCTCGCGAGTGTTTCGGGCGGTCCGGGCAAAGGATTCAAGGCGGAAGGAAGCCTTGTCGGTCCATCGGGTTCGCTTGGCATTTACGGACGGTTCCTCACCGGAGGTCCATGGTACATTGAGTCCGATTTGCGCTACCTTCGCATCAACATTGATCCGTTTCTTATCCAAGTCTTGGAGCTCGGGGGAGCTGGACGCTACTTCTTTAGTGAAAAGTATGCCGTCGAGTTAGGGTATGCGGCAAGCGCAGTGCGCATCGATGCTTCCTCGAGGAGAGACAAAGTTGCAGGCGTGTTCAAGTTCTCACTGCAGAGTATCCGGCTGGGCGGCGTGGTTGTGTTGTGAGCATGATGCATACATGATTGTTTTTGGCGTAATCCCCACTATCAAATCCAACGGCTGGAATTTCGTCGCGACGGGGTGCCTCTACGGCACCGGCGTCGAGTTCTTCAACCAGTTTTGGAAGGGGGATGATGTGGTGAAAGTAAAATGAGCTAGGTTTCGAGAAGGCGGGGGAGGCAATTTGGCACTAAAGAAATAGGGCCTCTCACGAATAGGAGAATATGATGAAGGTACGAAGCCAGTTTCGCAACGCCGTGTTGACTGCTGGTGCTGCGTTCGTGATTTCAACAAGCACATGGTCTCAAGAAATTCAAACGGGTGAGGGGGCTGGTGAGGTGGCCAAGAAACTCTCCAATCCCGTTGCTGCGATGATCAGCATACCCTTTCAAAACAATATGGATGTGGGCATTGGCGATCACAATGGGTCGCGTAACACAACAAACGTCCAGCCGGTTGTTCCGATTTCAATCATCGAAAATCTGAATCTGATCGCCCGTATGGTTTTGCCGGTGATAGTGCAACATGACATCACGGGGCAGGGGAAAAGTCAGGCGGGTTTGAGTGATGGCATATTCAGCGGCTTTTTCTCGCCCGTTGCTGGTGATGGCGAAATGATTTGGGGTGCAGGTCCGGCTTTTCTGGTTCCAACGGCGACCAATGATTTTCTCGCGAGCAAGAAGTTTGGCGTCGGCCCGACCGCGCTGATACTTAAGCAAGTCAGCGGCTGGACGTACGGCGCTTTGGCAAACCAGATTTGGTCTATCGCCGGAGATGAAAACCGTCCTGACGTCAATCAACTTTTTTT
>CAZJYO010000178.1:0-6120 GCA_964550275.1 uncultured Chitinophagales bacterium | reverse complement strand
CAAAAAGAGCTGTTCGATCTTCGCGCAGCGAATGAGATTGCAGACACGCTGTTGCTCACGGAGCATGAGCATGTCTATACCATCGGCACTTCAGGCAATGAAAATCACCTGCTTGCGAGTGCGGAGGAACTGGAATCCGGGGGGGTCGACGTGTTCAAGAATGACCGCGGTGGAGACATTACATACCACGGCCCCGGACAGCTCGTGGGCTATCCGATTCTTGATCTGAACAAACATTACTGCGATCTCCACAGATATCTCCGTGATCTTGAGGAGGTTGTCATTCGGACACTGGGCGAATTCGGGATCAACGGCGCCCGCAAGGAATCGTATACGGGCGTTTGGGTCGGCACAGAAAAGATTTGCGCCATAGGAGTGAAGTCTTCACGTTGGGTGACAATGCACGGCTTTGCGCTGAACGTGAATACCGACCTTGCCCGGTTCGGGAGAATTATCCCGTGTGGAATTTTTGAACATGGTGTGACGTCGCTTCGGGAAGTCCTTGGACGCGAAGTCCCCATGAATGAAGTCGTGATACGTCTTGTGAAGCACTTCTCGGACGTGTTTCATCGTGGACCGCGCAAGGTGTCACTGGAAGTCTTGTTGCCCGACAACGTCGTGGTCAGTTCGGCAAATTGATTAACAAAGGGAACGTGTAGTGCAGCCAAAACGATCATCAGCAAAACCAATGTCCAAAGGAAACAACGGCGGTTCTTCTTCGCAGAAAAGCACGACGGCCTTGTCGGCTATCCCGAAAGAAAAGATTATTGGCGCGTATAAAAACTGCGTCATGGCACGACTCATTGACCAGAAGATTCTTGTTCTCCTGAAGCAGGGCAAATGTTTTTTTCATATCGGCGGTTCCGGACACGAGGTTGCGCAAACGGCCACCGCGTTGGCCATGAAACCGGGTTATGACTGGGCGTATCCCTACTACCGCGATCTTGCGTTCTCCCTTCAGTTCGGTTACACCGTGGATGATATCATGCTGGAAGCCCTTCATCGAAAAGGCGGACCAAGCAGTAACGGTTTTGCCATGCCGTTTCACTACGGCCACAAGAAGTGGAGAATCGTTGCGCAATCCAGTCCGACGGGCACGCAGTATCTTCAGGCGGTGGGAACAGCAATGGGCGCTGTGAAAGACGGCGTTGATGAAGTCGTATATGTTTCGTCAGGTGAGGGCTCAACCAGTGAAGGTGAATTTCATGAAGCCGTGAACTGGGCTGCCCGCGGACGGTTCCCCGTTATCTTTCTAATTCAGAATAACAAGTATGCGATTTCTGTTCCGGTTGCGGATCAAATCGCGGGCAAGTCCGTGAGCGAAATGGTGAAGGGTTATGAAGGGCTCAATCGCTATCGCGTCGACGGGTGCGACTTCGAGCAAATGTATGAAGTGGTGCATGATGCTGTGGACAAGGCCCGCCGCGGCAAAGGTCCAAGCGTTATCGAAGCTGATACTGTTCGATTGCTGGCACACTCTTCCTCCGATGACCAAAAGAAGTATCGCGCAAGTACCGACCTTGAAGAGGACGCAAAGAAAGACCCGATCCCGCGATTCGAGAAGTTTCTTGTCGGCAAAGGTCTGCTGAAGCAAACCGATATCGCGAATATCAAGGCGCAGATTCAGGAGCACATTGACACGGCGGCAGAGCGGGCTGAAGAAGTTCCCATGCCGGACAAGGATGATCTTGAAAAACATGTGTACGCTTCCGTCTTGTCCTCCGATGAACAGATTTCTTCTCCGGCAACTACCGGCGCAAGCATCGTTATGGTTGACGCGATTAACCATGCGATGATGGAGGAGATGGAATACAACCCGAAGATGCTCATCTACGGAGAGGACGTCGCCGGAAACAAAGGAGGCGTTTTTACTGCAACGCGTGGTTTGACGGCGAAGTTCGGCGAAGATCGCGTATTCAATTCGCCTCTTGCCGAGGCAAGCATTGTCGGAACTGCATTCGGACTCGCCGTGCGTGGAGATTACAAACCGGTTGTCGAGATCCAGTTCGGAGATTACATCTGGCCCGCCTTCATGCAGATTCGCGATGAAGTCGCCATGTTGAGGTTCCGCTCGAACAACGATTGGGCCTGCCCGATGGTCATTCGTGTGGCTGTCGGCGGATACATTCACGGCGGACTGTATCACAGTCAATCCATTGACGGATTCTTTACCCATATTCCCGGCATACGCGTGGTGTATCCTTCGAATGCCGCCGATGCGAAAGGCCTGCTCAAAACGGCGTGTCGTTCCAACGATCCGGTGCTCTTCTGTGAACACAAGGGGTTGTACCGCCAGAGTTTTGCTTCCTCCCCCGAACCCGATGCAAGGTATCTCATTCCATTCGGGGTTGCTGATGTAAAAACACAAGGTGATGATGTCACGATTGTAACGTGGGGAATGCTTGTGCAACGTTGCCTTGATGCCGCACGGAAAATGAACGAGCGCTCGGGAGCGAGCGTTGAAGTTATCGATTTGCGGACGCTGAATCCTCTCGATAAGGACTGTATTCTCACATCCGTAAAGAAGACTGGAAAATTGTTGATCGTTCATGAAGATACGCTGACGGGCGGTTTCGGCGCCGAGATTGCCGCGATTGTCGCTGCCGAGGCATTCCAGCATCTTGACGCTCCAATCCAACGAGTGGCAGCAAAGGATACGCCGGTTCCGTACGGTCCGGAGCTGGAAAACACCATGCTTCCGCAAGAAGCTGATGTCGTGAATGCTCTGGAGCGATTGGTTGCATTCTAATCTGTTTTTCGTCCATTCATTCTTTCTCATGCCATCATCATGCCGGTAGCGGCTCAAAAAACAAAAACTGCACACCAGCCGTTGCGCTTATCCAACCAGGATCGGTTGCAGTTGTACTATTTCATGCGGCTCACGCGTGAAGTGGACAATGCCATCTTGCGTCTGTACCGTCAAAGTAAGATTGTGGGCGGCGCATACACGAGCTATGGCAACGAAGCAACCGCGGTAGGAAGTGCGTACGCGCTTCAAGAGCATGACTATCTTCTTCCGATGCATCGCGATCTTGGCGCCCACTTTGTCAAAGGTCAAACGATTCGTAATGTTTTTCTTCAGCAGCTCGGAAGGGCGAACAGTCTGACACGCGGACGCGATGGAACCGGACACTATGCCGATCCCTCCAAAAAAATCTACGGCAATGTAAGCCACCTGGCGGCGATGATTCCCATGGCGGTCGGGGTTGCTCTTGCGGCAACGCTCCGGAAAGAAAAGGCTGTGGTGATGAACTACATCGGCGATGGGGGCTGTAATGTTGGTGACTTTCATGAAGGTCTCAATATGGCAGCGGTGATGAAACTTCCGCTTATCCTCATCATCGAGAATAACCAGTTCGCGTATTCGACGCCGAACGTGAAACAGTTCGCCGCGCAAAAACTTTCTGACCGGGGAGTGGGATACGGCATTCCGGGGGTCACCGTTGACGGGACCGACGTGATGCGGGTGTACGAAGCATGCCGTGTTGCGGTGGAACGCGCGCGCAAGGGAGAAGGGCCTACATTGATTGAAACGATTACCATGCGCATGCACGGCCATTCGGCGTCCGATGATGCTTCCTATGTGCCCAAGGGCATGATTGAAGAGTGGAAGAAGAAAGACCCGCTCGAGAAGTTTGAGAGAATTCTTGTCAACGACAGGGTTCTCACAGAATCAGTCAAGAAAGAACTTGAAGACAGGATCAACTCCGGTATTGAAGATGCGGTGAAGTTTGCCGAAGAAAGCCCGTATCCTGCCGGCGAGGATGCTGCCGATGGAGTGTTTGCCTCCTGATGGCTGCCATGACGTATATCGAAGCGCTGTCCAGGGGAATGTGGGAGGAAATGGAGCGGGACAAATCGGTGTTTCTCATCGGTGAGGACATCGGTCCGTATGGCGGTGCCTTCAAGGCAACAAAGGGATTTCTTGATCACTTCGGAAATGAACGTGTGATTGACGCGACGCTCTCCGAAGCGGCAATCATTGGGGCTGCAACCGGAGCCGCTGTTGTCGGTATGCGTCCGATTGCCGAAATGCAATTTGCTGATTTTGTTACGTGCGGATTCAACCAGCTTGTCGTGAACTCGGCGAAGTCCCATTATCGCTGGAACCTCCCGGTTCCGATGGTGGTGCGTCTGCCAACGGGCGGCTACATCCATGGCGGACCGTATCATTCCACCAACCCCGAAGCCTGGTTTTTCCACGTGCCCGGGCTGAAGATTGTAGCGCCTTCGACGCCCTATGACGCCAAAGGACTGATGAAGGCCGCCGTTCGTGATAATAATCCGGTGCTGTATCTGGAATACAAATATCTTTACCGCAGAATCAAAGGTGATGTGCCGGAAGGTGACTACGTTGTTGAGATTGGCAAGGGCGAGGTGAAACGCAGTGGTTCCGACGCCGTAATTTTCACCTACGGTTCAACGACGCACTTCTCACTCGAGGCGGCTGAACAACTCTCGAAAGAAGACGGGGCTGATGTAATGGTAGTGGATTTACGAAGTCTCATGCCGCTGGATAAGGAGCTGATTCTATCCTCGGTGCGCTCAACTGGAAAAGTATTGATTGTCCATGAAGACAATGTCACGGGTGGCATCGGCGCAGAGATTGCGGCGTTGATTTCTGAGCACGCGTTTCAATCTCTTGACGCACCGATCAGGCGCATCGGAGCGTTGGATACGCCAGTGCCGTTTGCACCGCCTCTTGAAGAGTATTGTCTTCCAAACAAGGAGAAGATTGTTCATGCTCTCCGCGAATTGTGTTCGTATTAGATTTCTGAAAGAAAGGGAATAAGTATGGCGCGCGTAGAAGTGGTGATGCCTCAAATGGGAGAAAGTATTGCAGAAGGAACCATCGTTCGTTGGCACAAAAAAGTCGGCGATAAGGTTCGCAAGGATGAGACACTGCTCGAGATCAGTACAGACAAAGTGGATTCGGAGATTCCATCGCCCGCCTCCGGAGTATTGGCCTCGATTGTCGTAGAGGAACAGAAAACGGTTCCTGTGCGAACGGTAATTGCATTTCTTGAGACTGAAGGCGGAGCCGTCGCTGCTGAAGCACCGAAGCAACAACCGGCGCCACAACCGGTCGCTCAACCGGAAAAACCGGCAGTGCAGCCCAAACCTGTCGCGCCAGCACCAATGACAGCGCAACCAGCTCCTCAGCCAATTGCGTCAGGCAGATTCTATTCACCCCTTGTTCTCAACATCGCACGGACTGAAGGCATCTCGATGTCCGAACTCGAGACAATTCCCGGAACAGGAGAAGGGGGCCGGGTTTCCAAGAAAGATATTCTGGGATATGTTGCTCATCGTGGCGGTGACGGCGGGATTCCAACGCCGCATGCACAACCGGCCGCGCCATCGAAGCCGGCGCCTGTTGGCATTGTTGCCAAGCCGGTTGAAGTTCCGGAACTCAGGGCAAAGTACCCCGCTCCGAAACATGACATCCTGCAGATGAGCAATGTTCTGCAGAAGATGGCCGAGCACATGGTGAAAAGCGTCCAAACCTCGCCTCACGTGGCGGCGATTCACGAAGTGGATATGACGACGATTGTGAAACACCGTGCAACATACGCCGGTGAGTTCGAGAAAAAGGAGGGATTCAAGCTCACGTTCACGCCGTACATTGTAGAGGCAGTTGCGAAGGCACTCAAGAAGTTTCCATTGGTGAACAGTTCGATCGAAGGCGACAAGATCATCAAAAAGAACTTCATTAATCTTGGTATCGCTGTTGCATCGGAGAATGGATTGATCGTTCCCGTTATCAAGAATGCGGAAGAGAAGAATTTCCTCGGGCTCGCTCGTGCCGTCAATGACCTCGCAGTGCGCACGCGATCCAAGAAATTGACTCCTGATGATATCCAGGGTGGAACGTTCACGATCTCAAACTATGGTGTGTTCGGCACCATGATCGGAACACCGATTATCAATCAGCCCCAGGTTGCAATTCTTGGAACAGGCGCGATCAAAAAGCGTGTTGCCGTTATCGATGATGCCATCGCCATTCGTTCGATTGCTTATTTCACTATGTCGTTTGATCACCGGATTGTCGACGGGGCGTTGGGCGGCAACTTCCTTGAAGAAGTTGTCCAGCATCTTCAGAACTTTGACCTGGAATTG
>CAZJYO010000177.1:0-6140 GCA_964550275.1 uncultured Chitinophagales bacterium | reverse complement strand
ATGAACCAACAACTCGACTCGAGACGGACTGGACGCGGAATCGGTGTGCAGTAATATATCAAAAACGAGCCGGTTTTTCAATCCCTGGGCAGATTTTCAGCTTCCTCTCTCTCCACCTCCGGCAACCTGAACTCGGGAAAAAACATATTCCGGCGTGATTTGCTTCATGCAGAGAAATGTTGTGATGGGGCACTTATTCCCGCCATGGATTGAACATGGCCTGCAGGCAAGTCCATGTGACTGCACAACCTCGTCATGAATTCCCAAAGGCGCAAAGCCAAACTCAGGAACCGTTGCGCCAAAAATTGCAATAACCGGTGTGCGCATGGCCACCGCCAGATGCATGGGCGCACTATCATTGGAAACAAGAACGCGGCACCGCCGAATCAACTCCCCTGATTGAAGAAGCGAAAGTTGTCCCGCGGCGTTCAGCGATTTGCCGGGTCCCGCCTTCTCAAGAATTCTCCCGCAAAGCGACTCGTCCTCTTTTCCTCCGACAGCCACAATCGCGTTCCCTGATGAGTGAATCAGTTTTCCCAATGCAACGAATTGATCCTCAGGCCATCGCTTCGTAAACCACACAGAACCGGGAGCAATGGCAATTATCCCGCTGCCGCCTTCAAGACCTGCGGATCCAAGGACTTCCTCGACCTTTTGTTTGTCCTTCGCTGAAGGGAATAATTCCGGAAGCACTACCTCGTTTTGGTCGAGACCGAGAGGTTGCAGAAGAGAAAGATTCCGACGGATTTCGTGCAGGTGCTCCTGGTAGCGCACTGTTTGCGTGAACAACAAACTCCCTGCGCTTGTCGAAAAGCCAATGCGCCTCGGGATACCCGCAAGCCGGACAGCCACTGCGCTTCGCAGCGATCGATGTGGAACAACCGCGAGATCGAATGATCCCGCACGCAACTGTTTTGAAACCTCCCGTATCCCTTTCATTCCCCGTTGCGCACCGCGTTTGTCGTAGGTTATCACTTCGTTCACCGCCGGATGATTCCCGATCACATGGGAGGCGGAGGGAATGGTCAGCAAGGCGATGTGCGCACCGGGAAAATGTTTTCGCAGGACTTGCGCGACGGGAAGAGTGAGGATGACGTCTCCGATAAAGGCCGTCTGAAAAACGAGAATCTTTCGGGGAGTGATCATGAGGAAGGATTGATGGCGGAATCCTGGCCCGACTGAATTTCGCGATAATATGCTGTGTGCTTCCACCGTTTGTGCATCCAGAGCCACTGGTCCGGATACGCACGAATGTAGCGTTCAAGAATCGCAGTATGCCTGCGCGTCAGCTCAATAACCTGGTCTTCCGGTGTGGCGCCAAGATTGGTCTCATCAACACGCTCGAAATGAGCATCGCTTTTTCCATCGGCGCGGCGGACGAGAAACATCATGACGAGGGGGGCGCCTGTCTTCAGACTGAACACTGCTGCGCCGCGATGTGTTGCCGCCGGCCTCCCGAAAAAATCCACAAACACCGATTCCTTCGGCGCGCTTTGATCGCCGAGAAGGGCAACCGTGTCCCCGTTCTTCAGCGTCTGTATTGTTTTCCGGACGGACTCACTCATGTACACAACCGTATTTCCAAATCTGGAACGCCCCGCATTAATGAACCGGTCAACAAGTCTGTTTCGCTGTTCCTGCGCAATGATGAGAAATGGAACGCCAAGGTTCAGACGCAAGCTCAGAACAATCATCTCCCACGAACCAAAATGGCCGGAGAGAAGAATAATACCCCGTGCGCCCGCCTTTGCTTCATCAAAGATTTCTCTGTTGACGATCCGTACAAGCGGCTTCAGATCCGCTTCTGTTTTGCCCTGAGACCAAAGCATCTCACAAATCGAACGTCCGTAATTGCAATACGCTCCCCGTGCAATGTCATTCACTTGTTCCGGCGCGTGCAGTGGAAACGCTCGACGGATATTGTCGAGGGTAACCTCCTTGCGCAAGGAGGTAAGGTTGAAAACAGCCGATCCCAGTGAAGCTCCCAGGCGACCGGCCTGTTCAAACGACAGCAAACCTGCAAGCGCGCTGACAAACCGCAAAGCGGCGTACTCGAGATAATGACCCATGGGATTGGTTACTTCGGATAGGTATAATTGGCCCAGTTGGGATTGTGAAGCTCGTTGCGATGCGTTGAATGCACGAGTTCATAGTCGGTGCCGGTCTGACGAAGCACAAACACAAAGATGACGCCGCCTTGAATGCTGTTGTAGCTCCACACCTCATACGGCCGGGTATCCGCCTCGTTGGGATGACGGTCGATATCATCCGGTACACCGTACACGATGTGCACGCGTCCCCGGTCGGTGCGGTAACCTTCCAGGCCCATTTCACGGTAGTTCTCGTTGGCAAACCGGACGCGCTGAAGATATTGAAGCCGAAATCCCTGTTCACGCTTGCTCCAGAATTCCTGGAGGAACGTCCGCTTCGATTCGGGGCCGGAAAGCTTCTCATACTGCGAGCGCTCCGCCTGCCCGGATTCATAGCGCGCCCAGTGAAATTCACGGTCAAGTTCCTCTTCGGACATCCGCGCAAATTCCTCCGAGGGCACAAACGACCTGAGAGACATCATGGATGAATCAATGCCGAGTGTTTTATTGTAGACAAAAAACCGTCGCCCTGCCGCGCTGACTGTTGTACGCGACGAATCAATCAGCGACAACATTACCGTGTATGTTCCCGTTTGCAAATCCTTGGTGACGATGTTGTCCACCACAACGCTTGATTCCCCCGAGCGTTTCTTGACCTTATCGCGCGCAATGACCTCCCTGCCGATGGCGTCTGTAACCACCGTTTTCAGGACGTAGTCACTGCGGTCTTCGCCCGCCAGCACATTGTATATCTCCGCATACACAAAACACGATTGGTTTTCAGTGAAGATGCACTCCACGCTGGGGACAACCTCAAGGGTGTTCTTAAAAAACTGTGAACCCTGTTTGCCCTGTTTAATGCTTGTGGACAATTCAACATCGCTCAAAACAAGTCTTGTCGTTCCGGGAAGTTTGATCGGAACGGTCATCGTGGCGCTGTCTGTTCTCGACGGTTCATAACGATCGCGCGCCTTCAACGTGAGCGTGTATTGTCCCTCCGGCAGCATGACGGTTGAAAGTCCGATCAAATTCATGGAAGCGCGGGTGGAATCCTTGATGCGGTGCGGCACAAGCCACCGATCCGCCCACACAGCAACATCGCCCCGCCGGAGAGCCATCGTCACTTCAACAGCCCCGCTCAGCCCGGCACTATCCCGCACGTACGTTAACAAGTTCTCCGGAACGGAGTAATACACTTCGAGATACACGTTTGCCGAATCTCCCCGGAAGCGCGCGTAGTCCATGCTGATTTTCAGCGGCAGCATCGAAGAGCTGTTTTGTGCCCGGGTTGGGAAGAACAGTACAAGAGCCAAGCACAGTAAAAAAAAAGCCCTGTTCATTCTCCCATCACCTTCACAATCACGCGCTTCTTTCGTTGTCCGTCGAATTCCGCATAGTAAATCTGCTGCCAGGGACCGAAGTCGAGCTTGCCGTTCGTAATCGGGACGATAACCTCATGATGAACAATCAAGCTCTTGAGATGAGAATCCCCGTTGGTTTCGCCGGTGCGATGATGACGATAGTGCTGATTGAACGGTGCGAGTCGTTCCAACCACTCATCAATATCCTGAATGAGACCGTCTTCCGCATCGTTGACGTACACACCTGCGGTGATGTGCATCGCGGAGACGAGAACCATTCCTTCTTTCACACCGCTTTTTGTCACGATCTGCTGAACCTGGTCAGTAATGTTGATGTACTCACGGTGGGACGCAGTGTTGAACCAGAGGTATTCCGTCGCGGTTTTCATGATCCTCAAACAATCCCCAGCAATGCTTTTGCTTTCTTCACCAATTCTGAGGCGACGAAGGGCTTTGGAAAGAAATCATCACCTCCGGCGGCGAGAACTTCCTCCCTGATGTTCGCGCGGCCGTAACCGCTTGTTCCCATTACTTTCATCGACGGCTTGATCGCTTTGACCCTCTCAATCAGTTGTACCCCTTCAAGTTTCGGGAGTCCGAGGTCGGTTACCAGAAGAACAATCTCATCTTTGTGCTGTGTCATCAAATCAAGAGCCGCCTGTCCGTCTTCTCCTTCAAACACCTGAAAACCCTCCATCTGAAAGAGGATTGCAAGCAGTTGCCGGATTTCGTTCTGATCTTCCGCCAGCAGAACTCCCGGCATGTTTTTCGTTTCCATACATCAATCCCAAATGATTGAATAGACCGGTTCGACATCCACCGGAACATGTGTCAGGTTTTCCAACGATGAAGCAATTTCGCGCGGGGTTCCTCCCCACTTTGCAAAGAACGCTGTTGCGCCTTCATAATCACCGCGGGCTTCGAGTTCGAGAAGAATCTTTGCCATCTCTGATAGAGCAGGCCCGATGCGTTCAAAATTCACAGACCATTTCTTCGTGACCGAATCAAGCCGGATTCCTTGCCGGTCCCAGAGAAAATTCAGCTCGCAAATGGCCGCCTTGCCGTGTGCCTCCGTCGTTCCAAAGCGGATGGTCCTGAACAGCGATGCGAGATATGAAACGTAATGAACTCTTTCCATGGAGCGCGGAATAATTCCGTTGTCAATGAAGTATTTGATGGAATGAAGTCCGGCCAGGTCAGCTTTCCCTTCTTCAATAGCAGAATAGTGATCCTTCAACCCGCTGCTGATCGAAACCGAGTCCCCCGTTCCGTACACGTATTGCGGGCCGAGGGCATGACAGAGTTCGTGCATCAGCACAAAATTGAACACTCCCTCGGGAGTGATATACTCGATCTGGTCAGAGGCAATCACTTCTCTGCCAACCGGTTCGATGATTTTTTCGACGCGCGCTTTCATGACATTCTTCCAGAACGTCTTTTTCGTTCCCTTGGTGGTTTGCACCCTGGGATCATTGGGAAGATTCGCTGCAACCGGCTGATATCCCGTTGCAATGTCACCGGCGCGGATAACGTCCGTAACAATCACCATGGGAGAGGCAAGACCTTTGATGGAACGCTTGTACATGTTGTCATGGGGCAACTGCTGCTCGAGATCATCAAGATGCCGTGTGTACACCTCAAGTTTTGCGCTTTCCTCCTTGTCGCGAATACCAATGGTCGCCTCGTAGGTCGCCTTGAGGTTCATCAGGCCGTCCTCATAGACTTCGTACGGTCCAAACACCAAATCAATGTCATGGTCCTTCAGATCAATCCAGTCACAATCACTTTCGTAGTAGTCATCGGTCATCAATGCGTGGGAACGGCTCTCAAGAAATTTTGCCAATGAAGGATTATCGGTGAGCGTCGCCGCTTTCGCAAGCAAACCGGATGCCGGTTCGATCCATTGTCCAAAAGCGCGGTGATAGGGAACAGCAGTTAGCGCTCCTTGCTCGTTCCGAATGACTGTATAGGAACTTTGAAATGCCGCTGCGTCCAACGGATGTTCAGCAATATGTCGTTCGAACATTTCCTTTGTCATGTCCCTTGGATAGAACGCTCCACCGGGCGTTTTCTGAAAACCTCCCACGAAATCCGTAAAGTGATCCATCTTGTCAAACGGCCCGCCGTTTCGCACAACCAATCGGTGAAGTTTTTTCGCCAGCGGATCATCTACGCCGGCAAGACTATCTCTGAGCGGAATACCTTCCGGGCAAATTTGATTCAAATAAGCTTCGTGCAAGAGTTGGGCTGCATCAACCAGCGATTTCAGGAATTCCTTCTCGCGCGGAGACATCCCTGAGGCATCAAATATCATCGGAACCTGGACCAAACGTGAAAGCCGCTGGTCAACGTCTTTTGTTCTGGGATCCTCTGTTTGCATTGAACATCCGGAAAGAAAGAGGACGAAGAGGAATACTGATATTCGCAGAGAGGGACTCATTGAGGAACAATTGTGATCGATGTTGAAAGCGATTTTAAGATAACATGGATGAGGTCTAAAATCAACGACGACGGTGCAGAGAAACCCCTGAACGCGTAGAATTGCCGGGCACGAGTTCGTATATTTCTGCGTGAATCACACATCACACAGCACACCAACAACCTCACCACGACCCATGACACTTGCCGAAACGTTCCGGTATCTGAGCGTTGCCTCGCTCCTCACGCTTTCCGCCACGACAAAAGCCGC
>CAZJYO010000176.1:0-6143 GCA_964550275.1 uncultured Chitinophagales bacterium | reverse complement strand
TGATCTGCATGCTTCGTATTTTCGGAGCACCGGTGATGGAAGCACAGGGAAAAAGCGCTCGCATGATACTCGCAAGCGATGCATCCGACTTTCCAAGAACAGACGATGTCATTTGCCATACGGTCGGATACCGCTCCAACGAGAACATGTCACGCACGTTGACACTTCCGGGATAAGCCACGCGGCCCAGATCATTCCTGATCATATCTACAATCATCAGGTTCTCGGCCCGGTTCTTTTCCGAGTTCTGCAGTTGTTCTCGCGCCACCAAATCTTCCGATGCTGTTCGTCCGCGTTTGGCAGTCCCTTTCATCGGTTTGGAAGTAATCTGCTCGCCGTTCACATTGAAGAACAGCTCGGGGGAAACCGAGCACACAACAAAACTATCTGTCTCGATGAAGGCACCATAACACGATTGCTGGGATTCGACCAAGTCCAAGAACAAACAGCGGTAATCACCTGCGAACTGCGATCGCATGCGAAAACTGTAGTTGACCTGATATGTATCACCTTCTGCGATGTAGGTGCGAATGCGGTTCACAGCATCAGCATATTCTTGTCTGGAAACACTGGGTCTCCATTCACTCAAGTTGTAGCTCTCAACATCATGCGTGAATGGTGATGAGACATCTTCGCATGTTTTGTACAGACCAAACCACATGAGAGGCGTTTGATTGGAGGGCAAAACCTGCATGGCGGAATCAAAAGCCGGCGCGGCTTCATAGGAAAGAAATCCAACGGCAAAGAGACCCTCAGCATTGACGCGGCGTTCCACAAAACGAAGAGCTTCTACTACCTGATGGACATCATTTGTTTGAACCAATTCAACCAGAGAGGAAAATCGTTTCCATCTGTCAACCCTTCCCGCCTGAAGAATAACGGAAGGTTCATCCCGCCGCCGCAGGGAATTCATCGCACCCTTGCCAGCAGAAGCGTTTGGTCATCCTCCTTCTTTCCGAATGCGGACGTTGATGAGAATATTGTCGCTCGAAGGAGATCAAGAGACGAGCTCGCGTTGGCCGCGACGATTCCCTTGATGCGCTCAAGCCCGAACTCGTCACCGGACTGATTCTTGGATTCGAGGAGTCCATCTGTTAGAAGGATAAAGATATCACCGGCTTCGGCTTTCAGCGATTGGATCGCATATGTGAAACCGGACATCAGCCCGAGACCGGGTGCACGACTTGAAAGCTCATCGATGCGTTTGGTAGAAGCTTTGTAATGAAGTACCTGGGGATGGCCTGCATTGACGTACCGAACTGTTCGATCCGGCGTAATCTGCAGGCATGCAAATGTGACAAACACTTCAGGACGTTTCACCTGACGGACAACAGTGTTAAGGTCATTGCAAAGATGGTCAAGTAACTGGGAGTGCAAGAGCTTCATGCGGATGGCGCTCTTCACCATGCTCATGGTAACCCCCGCTTTCATCCCGTGTCCGGAGACGTCGGCAATGAACAGGTTCATCCCGTCACTGGTTTCAACAACATCAATCAAGTCACCGCCTACCTCTGTGCTGGACGACGCTTCGCCGCACACTTCAATCCGCGGATTTGCAATATCAATGCGCGGAACAAGATGAGCGTGTAATTGACTTGCGAGATCAATCTCCGTTTGCAGACGCAGATTGCGCGCACCTTCCCCATTGATGAAGCTAATGAAGAGAACATAACCCAGAACGCTCACGGCAACACAGGCAAGGCCAAGAATACTGAATTGCAACGCCGGTCCCCCGGAGAGAATCCCCAGTCCGGTCCCGATCAACGCGTGCAGCGGAATCACAATGGCAAGAAGCCGCGTGTTACGGATGGATGCGAACGCGTATCCGACGGCAATGATTCCCGAGCCAACCATCATCAGCACAATCATCCACCATGAATAGCGGTCATCGAACAACGAGACCGTGAGCAGAAACATGGGGGCGAAGTAAAAGAAAATCGCAGTGTAGAATTTTGCCTGCGATTTTGGAGAGAGATGCTTGTAGAATCCCGATGCGGCCATTACTCCGTTGTCAACCCTTCACATATGACAGTTTTTCGGCTATCTTTCCATCGCGAACAGTGAAGACATCGATTCCGCGAAGATGCCACGGCTTTCCGTCCCTCATTTTTCTGTAGACCCATCGAACCACACAACGATTTCCAGCGACTATCATTTCTTCCGCCGTGAACGTCGCTCCGGAGTTCTTTGCAAAGAAATCCGCCCAGAATTCTACGACAGCGTTCAATCCTTCATAGCGTTTACCATCGGGCGGAGGGTTTGTGTTTTCGAAAACACAATCATCGGTGAGACAGAGCTTCAGGGCCTCGACATCATGCCTGTTGCATGCGTCTGAAAAGCGTTCAACTGCCCGGATGACTTCAGATCTTTCCATGCGATTTGGCCGTAGCTAAGACAACATTAACGAAGCAGGTTGGAAAACACTCCGGATGAGATTCTCTCTGCAAGCGATTCGATTGCTTTCGACAGAGGCGCATCACCCCTGAATGGCGGAACAGTCTTGTGAACAAGAGTAATCGCTGCGCGGACACCGGCGCCGGGTTTTTCGCTTCGGAGCCCGATTGCCCTTGCAGCGCAGAGCATTTCAATCGCAAGAACGCGGCGGGTATTGCGGATTATCTCGGATGCGTGTCTGGCCGCTATCGTCCCCATGCTGACATGGTCTTCCTGGTTCGCAGAGGTCGGAATTGAATCTCCACTCGCAGGATGCATGAGTGATTTGTTTTCAGAAACCAAAGCCGCAGCAGTGTACTGAGCGATCATCATTCCCGATTCAAGACCGCTATCGGCCGCAAGGAACGCGGGTAATCCTGCGTTGTGGTTCTTGTCCATCAGCTTTGCCGTCCTGCGTTCGGAGATGTCGGCAAGTTCTGCAACGGCGAGAGCAAGATGATCCATCGCGAGCGCAATTGGCTGACCATGGAAATTCCCCGCGCTAATTGCACCGCCGTCATCTGCAAAGATGAGAGGATTGTCGGTTGCGGAGTTCATCTCGGTTTCCAGCACGGATCGAACATACGTGATTGCATCACGGGTAGCGCCATGAACCTGCGGCGCGCACCGAACCGCATACGAATCTTGAACTTTGCCTCTTGTATCGCCATCAACCAGATCAACGAGACGACTTCCTTTGATAAGCTTTCTGATGTGAGAAGCCGAGAGCGATTGCCCGGCGTGAGGTCGTATGGAATGAACACGTTGTTGAAACGGCGCGCTCTTCCCTTTCACTGCCTCAAGTGTAAGTGCAGTTGAAATGTCTGCGATGTCGGCAAGAAGTTGCGCGTCGTGAAGGGCGAGAACACCAATGGCCGACATTGCCTGCGTGCCGTTGTTCAGCGCCAATCCTTCCTTGGCTTCAAGTTCAACAGGTTTGAGTCCGGCTGCAGAAAGTGCTTTCGCTCCAGCCATCTGCCGTCCCTTGTACAGAGCTTCACTTTCGCCAATGACAACTGCCGCCATGTGAGAGAGCGGGGCAAGGTCGCCGCTGGCACCGACTGAACCCTGGGAGGGAACAACCGGATGAACGCCTTTCTTCAGCATATCGAGAAGGAGTTGCACTGTGGAAACGCGGATCCCCGAGTATCCTTTCGCAAGGGCATTTGCGCGAAGAAGCATCATAGCACGGACAACATCCTCCGAAAACGGTTCTCCGACTCCGGCACAATGGCTCAGAATAAGATTCCGCTGAAGCTCACGGATTTTTTCCCGCGGGATAATCTTATCCTGGTTCGCGCCAAATCCGGTTGTCACACCGTACACGATGTCGTGGTTTTTCACCGCCCATTCCACCCAGGCGCGCGATTTTTGCATCCGCGCCTTGGCTTGTGTCGAAAGCGCAGCCGACGCGTTGTTTCTCGCCACCGAAACTACGTCGCCGATCGTCAACCGTGAACCATCTATGGTAATACGCTTCGAAGCCATGACTACGCCATCATCGTGCGAAGATGTTCAACGAGCTTTTCACGCGGGATGGTCGCCTGAACGGTGCGCGACAGTTGCAACCATTCCTCACGCTCTTTTCCCTGTGCGGTCTTTTTCTTGTCCTGCAATTGACCGCCAAGTTTCAAGTTCTTGATCGTCACTTCGCCTTTTGCAAACTCATCACTTCCAACAATAACGGCAAACGGAACCTGCTGTCTGTTTGCGTATTGGAGTTGCTTCCCGAGCGATTGTTCAGAGCCCAGATACATCTCCGTTCTGATTCCTGCTTCACGCAGTTCACGCGTCATGAGTTGATAGTCGAGAAGTCGGGATTGCTCCATCACGGTGACAATCACTTGCGCCGTGGATGATGCAAGTTCCACTAATCCAAGCTTCTGCATTGCCGCTAGAAGCCTGTCAACACCAATCGATGCGCCAACAGCGGGAATCGTCCTGCCAAGAAACCGCTCAACCAGACCATCATATCGTCCTCCCCCAAAGACGGATCCAAACTCAGGCGCGTCATCGAGCACTGCTTCAAACACTGGTCCTGTGTAGTAATCCAATCCGCGCGCAATGCTCAGGTCCAGTTGAACATGAGAATCAGGAATCTTCAGCGCGTCAAGCGAATCACACATTGCGGTAAGTCCCGCAATCGCTTCTTTCGCAGAATCAACAGCGCCAAACAATTTAGAGAGTGATGCGAGAACTTCACGCCGTTTGCCCGAAGGCAACGCGAGAAACTCCTTGAGTTTTCCAACCTGCGTTTGCGATAGACCAAGCCCGGGAATTTTATCTCCCGAAGCATCCATCCTTCCAGTCGTCAACTCTGCAGTAACACCGTTCAATCCGATCTTCTCCAGCTTATCCAACACACGAAAAACATTGTGTGACGCTGATTGCGGTATGCCGGCAAAATCCAGAAGACTGTTCAGCACCTTGCGATCACTGAAGCGTACGCGAAACCGGTCCAGCCCGAGCGCTTTGAGAGAATCATACATTGCACAAAGGATTTCGACATCGGCGGCAATGGAGGATGTGCCGACAGAATCCAGATCAAATTGGATGAATTCTCGAAACCGTCCGGGATCCGGCTTATCGGCGCGCCAAACCGGTGCAACCTGGTATCGGCGAAACGGCATGGGTAGGTCGGGATATTGCGCAATAACCCTCGCGAGGGGCACGGTCAAATCAAACCGGAGAGCAACTTCTTCTTCTTCAGGATTTTCAAAACTGAACACTTGCTTTGTGTTCTCCTCGCCGTATCCGAGCAGGGTCACTTTGTATTCCTGAGCCGGTGTATCAAGCGGGAGAAACCCGTAGCGCTCATACACGCCACGAATCGTTGCGATAATCTTGAGCCGTGCGTTCATTTGGGCGGGAAGGTAATCCCTGAATCCGCGTAACAACTTCGGCTCGACAGTTTTCACATCTGGCATATCGTTTGGGTGACATTGATGGAGAGAGAAGCGTAACGGAGGCAAAGATAGCAAATACAGGTTGATTTCACAACCTTACGGCGAACTTGGAGAGGGCAAGAATTCCCCGCGCGAGGTAACTTCAACCTCCGCCCGGGGGAAAATCCCCCATTCATTGCGTTACGGATGAGATCCATGCTGGCATTGGAATTGACGAATGGATACCCGTAGAGAACGCCAATAACGCCTGGCTTTGCTTATTTGGATGAACATTCGAGGAATCCATGTCGAACCAACAGATATTACTCATCATCCTTGCGATATTGATCATCGGCGCAACCCTTGCCGTCGCCATTACATTTTTTAATGACCAATCCGCAGCATCCAACAGGGATGGATTGACAAGCGACCTTTTGAATTACTCCGTCAGGGCTCACCAGTATTATGTGCGTCCAAAGACATGGGGGGGCGGTGAGAAGTCGTTCGAGGGTTTGACGATGGAATACATCACCAACCGTCCGACGAATGCTCACGGAAGCTACTCAATACTTTCGGTGGCGGAAGATCAAGTGGTGATGAGGGGAGTCGGAATTTCACAAGGCACCGATGGCAACCCCGTCACTGTCACCATGACGATATTTCCGGATAGCGTTGGCTTGAGTATCTCGAACTAAATTTCGTACAAGGCAGAAATCAAAACCCCGGCAGGTTGACTGTCGGGGTTTTTTGTTGTGCGGCAGGCACGGCTTTGGTACCGACGACTGGATTCGAACCAGTGACCCCCAGATCCACAATCTGGTGCTC
>CAZJYO010000175.1:0-6158 GCA_964550275.1 uncultured Chitinophagales bacterium | reverse complement strand
GGAAAAAAGTCACGGATGCGAACATCGGCGGCCGGCCCTTCTACTATGGAGAGATCTACGTCGACCCAAAAAACGAAAACCGCATCTACAATGTTCATACGTATGTTACCATCAGCGAGGATGCCGGAAAGACGTTTGAGACACTGCTCGGCTGGGGAAACATCCACGTTGACCATCATGCGTTTTACATTCATCCGGACAATCCGAGTTTCATCATAGATGGGAATGATGGCGGCGCGGCAATTTCATACGACCGGGGCGCTTCATGGCGGTTCGTGGACAATCTCCCGCTCGGACAGTTTTATCATATCTCCATTGATGATCAAGTACCCTACAATGTGTACGGCGGATTGCAGGACAACGGGTCGTGGACAGGCCCAGCTTACCTGTACCGCGGCACCAGCATTGCAAATTCTGATTGGAAGATGGTTGGCGGCGGCGACGGGTTTGATGTTCTTTCAGACCGGAGCAATCCGAGGTACGCGTACTACATGTCTCAGGGCGGGAACCTCTCCCGTAGTGATTTGCAAACAGGTGAAAATCGTTTTGCACAACCTGTGCATCCCTCAGCAGTACCCCTCAGGTTTAACTGGAACGCGGGCATTGCCGCTGACCCCTTTTCGCCAACGACAATCTACTACGGAAGTCAGTTCCTACACAAGAGCACGAACCGCGGAGAATCATGGACAATCATTTCTCCTGACCTGACAACGAACGACACATCGAAGCAGAAACAGCTTGAGAGCGGCGGATTGACCTATGACGTCACAGCCGCGGAAAATCACTGTACCATCATCGCTATTTCACCAAGCTCAAAACAGCAAGGAGTGATTTGGGTGGGAACGGATGACGGCAACGTGCAGGTTACTACCGACGGCGGGAAGTCATGGACGAACGTCGCGAAAAACATCAAGGGCGTGCCTGAAAGCACGTGGGTCGCGCATCTCTACGCGTCACAACACAATGCGGGCGAGGCATTCGCCGTGTTTGACAACCACAGGCGCGACGATTGGACGCCGTACCTGTACCACACCGCCAACTATGGGCGTTCATGGGCCCGGCTTGCAGACGAGAAAAAGGTTTGGGGATACGCACTTTCATTTGCCCAAGACCGCGTTGAACCAAAGCTGATTTTTCTTGGAACAGAGTTCGGCCTGTACGTCACCGTTGACGCGGGCGAAACGTGGACAAAGTGGAAGTCCCTCCCTACCGTCGCTGTAACGGAGGTTCTCATTCACCCGAAGGAAGATGATCTTGTTATCGGCACGTTCGGCCGCGCAATCTGGGTGCTTGATGACATTCGTCCGTTGCGGGAGATCGCGCGTTCAGGAGTAAAAACACTTTCAGAGCCACTTCGTCTCTTCCAGCCAACGGATGCTGTTATCGTGAACACCGGGGGTACTATGCCCGGCACTTGGTTCCCCGGCGACGCGGCGTTCTTTGGTGAAAACCGTCCATATGGCGCGCGCATTTCGTTACTCATAAACCCTCCCGATACTTCTGCAAAGGCAAAGAAAAGCGGATCTACGGATACAACCAAGTTCGCTGCGGATAGCGTCTATGTTTACGTCATTGACAGCAACCGTGATACGATCCGTGCGTATCGAGAGCACGTCAAAAAAGGAATTAACCGCTTCACATGGAGGTTGAATCAGAAAACTGTTCGCGGGCCTTCCCAGCCAAAGCCCAAACCCGGCACAGAAGAACCTGCGAATATGGACGCTCTTCCTGGAGCATACTCCATGCATGTCAAATACGGAAAGAACGTGGATTCCACTCGCGTCAATGTCGTTCTGGACCCGCGGCTTCCCTATACTCCGTCTGAGATCAATGCCAACACGGAAAACCTTCGTTCAATATTCAAGCGCATCAAGATTGCGACGGAGGGCGCAGACCGTCTCAGGAAATCCAAGACTATCATTGACCAAATCGGAGGATTGATTACCGAACGGACCGACTCCACGGCAAAGAAGGTGAAAGACCTCGGCAGTGCGATGCAGGATTCCATCAAAAAGATCAATGAGATGATGTTCGACCGTGAAGTGCAGGGTTTCCGCAATGATCCAATGGTGCTGGACGCCCTGCTGAAAAATGCAATATATCATTCGGGTTCGTCGTGGTATGCGCCGGGAGAGTCACAGCGGATTGCAACGAGCCAGGCCGTTGAAAAACTGAAGCAAGTGACTCAGGCCATCAATACATTTTTTGAAAAGGATTGGCCCCGGTATCGCAACGCCGTTGATGCGGCAACGATCGAGTTCTTCGAGAACTACGAGGCCATCAAAGTCGAATGAGTGCAGAGACTCATGCGGCCATGACCGCGCAGGTCACACCAACGAAGCCCTACGTGCGCGGACTCTTCGACGCGATAGCATACCGCTACGACTTGCTGAACCATCTCCTCAGCGGCGGACTTGATTTCTATTGGCGGCGGCGGGCAATCGAGCACCTGCGCGATGTTCACCCAAGACAGATTCTGGATGTTGCAACAGGGACTGGCGATTTCGCTCTTGCCGCATTGCGCTTGAATCCGGAGAAAATTGTCGGCGTGGACATCTCCGAGAACATGCTTCAGCATGGAAGAACCAAGATTCTCAAACGCGGACTGGAAAACACCATTCAGTTTCAAACCGGCGACGCCGAACAACTGACATTTGAACCGGCACGCTTTGACGCTGCTATTGTGGCTTTTGGCGTGAGGAATTTTGAAAACCTTGAAGCCGGGTTAGGAGAAATGCGTCGCGTGATTCGCCCCGGTGGAAAAATAGTTGTCCTTGAGTTCTCAAGACCACGAAGCTTCCCCTTCAAGCAACTCTACTTTTTCTATTTTCGGAATGTCCTGCCCCTTCTGGGAAAACTTGTTTCAAAACATGATGAAGCCTACGAATATCTCCCCGAAACCGTTTTGAAGTTCCCTGAGGGCGATGCATTCATAGCTCGTCTGACCCGGGCAGGATTCGTAAATCCGTGTGAAGAGCGATTGACGTTTGGTATTGCGACAGTGTATTCAGCAGAGAGAAGGTAACCGAGTGAACGACCGAATTATCCGCGTCGGGCACAGCCCTGACCCCGACGACGCATTTATGTTTTATGGACTCGCCAGCGGCAAAGTAAAGCTTGACGGCATTCAGATCGAACACCAGCTTGAAGATATTCAGTCGCTGAACGAACGCGCAATGCGGGGCGAGCTTGAGGTCACGGCGATTTCCGCGCATGCATTTGCCTTCGTTGCGGACAAATACTGGATCATGCGGACCGGGGCAAGCATGGGCGAAGGGTACGGGCCTGTTATCATCTCGCGGAAGTACAAAACCCTGGATGAACTGCGCAGCAAAACTGTTGCAACTCCCGGACCGCTCACGACGGCAACATTGCTTTTCAAGACGTTCACCTCAGGCATTCGCAACGTCGATATGCAATTCGATCATATTATGGAAGCAGTTGACAACGAAGCGGTTGATGCGGGACTCATCATTCATGAAGGTCAGATTACCTATCAATCGCTGGGATATAACAAAGTTCTCGATTTCGGAGAATTCTGGGACAAGGAAACGAACGGTCTTCCGTTGCCGTTGGGGCTTGATGTTGTGCGAATGGACCTTGGGGAAGATCTTGCCCGAAGACTATCGCGCGGATTGAAGGAGAGTATTGCCTATGGGTATTCGCATCAGGATGAGGCGATTCCGTACGCCATGCAATGGGGACGCGGTATTGACCGGAAACTCGGCGAAAAATTCGTGAAGATGTACGTCAGCGAACTGACTATTGATATGGGAGAAAGCGGAAAGAAGGCGCTGGAGTATCTGTACCGCGCGGCCAAAGCGAAGGGACTCATTGCCTCGTTGCCGCAGATTGAGCTGTACTAGCAAAGACGCGCAGATTCTGCTCGTGGTAGCCCAAACCTCGACCTTAAGGTCGAGGTTTTTGTACTCTCAACAGAGTATCGAACTGAAGTTCGAGCTACAGCCGTCGCGGCCTGTACCCTCTTCTCCAACCCCGACCTAAAGGTCGGGGTTGAGGAGACCTAGTACGAGAGGTCAGGTTCGAGAGCTACACCCGCACGCTTCTCGTCGCTGCTTTCCTCAACCGGTTCATCAGCCCATGACCAAGCTTTTCTTCCGGGAAACCTTGACACAGAATCACCTTGACGCCCTTCTTGTCGAGCGTTCGGAATCCATCAAAAATGTTTCTCGCGGCACTCTCAACATTTTCCTTGCCCAGTGAAAAAACTTCTGCACTTTTGAACAGCTCTCTCTTCTTCTCTTCCACCATCACACCCGTCGGCACTTTTTTTGAATCAAGCTCATGCAGCATGGTTTTCATCGCTTTGAAAATCTTGCCGGGATTTCCCTCGAACAACACGACCTCTGCTTTCGGCGAGTAGTGCCGGTACTTCATCCCTGGTGAAGGCGGCCTGGCACGTGTCGGACGCGCCACACGAACACGCATACGAAGAACACGCTCGATTTCTTCCTTTGTTACTCCACCGGGCCGAAGAATTACAGGCCCCTTGGCCGTAAGATCAAGAACCGTTGACTCAATCCCGATCCGGCACGGGCCGCCATCAAGAATCGCGGGAATTCCTTCAAGGTCTTCCTTCACATGGTGCGCCGCTGTTGGACTCGGTTTGCCGGAAAGATTCGCAGAGGGAGCAACAATGGGAACACCGGCCTGCCTGAGCAACTCCAACGCAACCGGATGATCGGGAATCCGGATCGCGACGGTTTCCAGTCCGGCGGCAACGTCACGCGGAACATTTGCCGACTTTCTCAACACGACTGTTAATGGTCCCGGCATGAACTTACCGGCAAGAACCCAGAACATTACCGGGATGGATTCAACAAGTCCGGACAGTTGCTCAAGAGAATAGATGTGAACGATGAGAGGATTATCAGAAGGGCGGCCTTTTACCCTAAAAATCCGACGAACGGCCTTGGCGTCAAACGCGTTCGCGCCGAGTCCGTACACTGTCTCCGTGGGAAACGCAACGAGTTTTCCCTGACGAATCAACCGTGCTGCGGTTTCGATGCTTTTCTTGCGGTGTTGCTTTGAAGTTTTGAGAATGATTGTCTTCATCGTTCAAAGAAAAAGGTCTTCGTGTGAAGACCCTCAGAGATTCGAACAAAAGGGACAGAGGTCACGCCGCTGCGTGAGCTTCAGCGGGGAATTCCTTGAGAATCTGATAGAGTGTTGTTCGTTGGGCCGCATCGAAACCCGCGCCGTGAATCAGGTCAATGCATTCCTCGTTGTTCGTTTTGTTGATAAAGTTCGCCGCGGCGTGGACATTTTCCTCAAGCAATGTTCCCCCAAAATCATCCGCGCCAAAATGCAAAGCGATTTGCCCCGCCTTCTTTCCTTCTGAAAACCACGACGCCTGGATGTGGTCAATGTTGTCGAGGTAGATCCGTGAGAGCGCTATGATTTTGTAGTACTGGATAGCCGTTGCGTAGTGCGGAATGATTTTTTCCAGCGGTGTATTGCCGGGCTTGAAACTCCAGGGAATAAATGCCGTGAAGCCGTGAAACTCATCCTGGAGTGATCGGATAACTTCAAGATGTTCGATGATGTCCTCGTCCTTTTCGAGATGTCCATACATCATCGAAGCCGTTGTCTTGAAACCAATGCGATGCGCCTCACGCATCACGTTGAGCCAGTCAGCGCTTGTGCCTTTCTTACTGCTGATTTTTTTCTTCACGCGATCCGAAAGGATCTCCGCTCCACCGCCGGGAATCGTCCGTTGTCCGGCATCCCATAAACGCTGAAGAACGTGCGGAACACTTAACCCTGAAATCTCCGCCATGCCTATAATCTCGGACGTTGACCAGAAATGTGGTGCGACATCAGGAACCTCCTGCACAGTCCGGCGAACCATTTCGAGATAGTACTCGAAAGGAACAGCAGGGTTAACGCCGCCTTGCAACAACACTGTTGTAACACCCTTTGATGCTGATTCCTTGAACGAACGGATCATGTGGTCAACCGTGTAAGTGTACTCGCCGGATTCCCCGGGATGACGATAGAACGCGCAGAAGATGCAATCGATGTTGCAGATGTTGGTGTAGTTGGGGTTGGTGTCAACAACAAATGTCACGCGCCGTTCGGGATTCTTGCGAAACCGGATTTCGTTCGCAAGTGAACCAAGCTCGAGTAGCTCGGAT
>CAZJYO010000174.1:5943-6177 GCA_964550275.1 uncultured Chitinophagales bacterium | reverse complement strand
GAAGAAGCCTGCACCAAAGGCGGCACCTGCAATGCAACCCGCGATGTAAGCAACTTCCTGAGCATTCATTCTTTACGGTCCCGCCTTCACCGGCGGGACTTTTGTTTTTGTGCCCCCCTGCTTCATTGAATGTCACAGCACGCTTTTGTACATTAGTCGCCATGCGAAATCTTCGTGCGGCGTTCAGGAAGTTCGCGGCATCAATGGGCCCTGTTGAGCAGGCCCAGATCGTCT
>CAZJYO010000174.1:0-5918 GCA_964550275.1 uncultured Chitinophagales bacterium | reverse complement strand
CAGCGTCCTGACGGTCGGGTTGATCGGATTCACCGGCGTATATTTTACGCTCAGTTATGCGCGGCAACTGGATGAGGAGCGGCACAAGCTCCTCGCCCTCAACACGGTTGCAGCCGCGGTCAACCGCGATGTCCATCTCGACCCGGTATTGACAACGGCTCTCGCACGCACGGTGGAGCTTCTGAACACACAGTTCGGATGGATTTACATGCGTGAAGGAAACCGGCTCGTATTGAAGTGTTCCCGCGGAACATCGTTCGACGTTCTCTCGTCCACATCACTCAGTGAAAACCACGGAGCGTGGTTACACCAACCGCGCGTCCTCCGCGAGGGATCCAGCGGACAGAAGACGACACTCGCGCCGGAAATCACATCGCTCGGGATCAATTTTCTTGCCTCCATTCCGCTCAAATCCAAAGACGCGGTTGTAGGAACGCTCATTGTCGCCGGCAGTGACTTCGCCATGTTCTCACCAAAGCAGGCGGATCTCATGGAGGCGTTTGGAAACCAGATCAGTGTCGCGGTCAGTAATGCCCAGCTCTTTGAGCGCGTGAAACAATCGGAACAGCGCTATGCTGATCTCTTCGAGCATTCACCCGACGTGTACCTGAACGTCAGCCGCGAGCATACCATTCTCGGATGCAACACAACCGGCGCAACAATGCTGGGGTTTTTCAAAGACGAGTTGATCGGAAAATCCTTCGAGTCACTCTTCATGCCCGACCGCCAGCACCACGTCAGCGAGCGCATGAACCGGATGTTCAACGAAAGCACGGGGATCCGGGACGTTGAGGAACAAATGATGACAAAGGACGGCCAGGTGTTGTTTGCCAACATCAACTCGACGCTCGTTTTTGATGAAGAGGGAAAAACCGTCAGCGCGCGCATGGTTGCGCGGGATATCAGCGAACGAAAGAAAATGGAGGGCGCGCTCCTCCATGCCCAAAAGATCGACTCGATCGGGAACCTGGCCGGCGGTATCGCCCACGACTTCAACAATATCCTTGCCTCTATTCTGGGTTCGGCAAGTATCATGCGGCGGCGAATGACCGAGGACGACAAACTGTATAAATATGTTGAAATCACGGAGATTGCGGCGCGGCGCGGTTCCTCGCTCACGCGTCAACTCCTCACGTTCGCCCGAAAAACCGACACGGCCGAAAAAACCGTCGATATGAATTCGCTTATTAACGAAACCATCCAGTTATTCGAGCGAAGCATCAGCAAAAATATCATCGTGCAGAAACGCCTTACGGAAGAAGCCGCCCTCATCAGCGGCGATGAGGGTCAGGTTCAACAAGCCCTTCTTAATCTCTTGCTTAATGCGCGGGACGCCATGCCGGATGGCGGCTCACTGACCATCAGCACTTCGGTAACCGTGGCTGATGCCCATACCGTCAGCCAGTTTCTGTCTGTAAAACCCGGCCCTTATGTTGAAATCCGCGTCTCGGACAACGGCATCGGCATGGATCGTGAAACGCAAACCCGCATCTTCGAGCCGTTTTATACAACGAAGGATAGCGGAACGGGGTTGGGGTTATCGGTGCTGTACGGTGTGGTGCGAAACCACGGCGGTTTTGTAAATCTTGAAAGTGAGGTCGGACAGGGAACAACTTTTTCCCTCTTCTTTCCCCGTTGCGAAGCCAAAGCAATTGCGGCGCGCAAGCAGAGACAACAACGACTTCCCAGGGGGACCGAACATATTCTCCTCATGGAGGATGAAGAAAGTGTTTGTGTCATTGCCCGCGATCTTCTCAGCGATCTCGGGTACACAGTTTTTGTCGTGCATGACGGGCAGGCCGGCGTTGAAATGTACCGGACAAGACAAGCGTCCATTGACCTCGTCCTGCTTGATATGAACATGCCCTTGATGAGCGGCAAGGAGGCCTTCGAGATTCTCCGGAAGGTCAATCCGCAGGTGCGGATTATCGTGCTAACCGGTTACGGCAAAAAGATTATTGATCCGTCAACATTCTCCGGGACGGTGAATGGCTTCATTCAGAAACCATTCCAGGTCGAAGAACTGGCAAGCAAGGTCCGTCAAGCGCTTGACACGCGCATGATGGAATCGGAATACTCCGCGTAGCATTTCCTGTTACATCGTAGTCATGAGTTCTTGTATCACCAACGGTTTCAGCAATCCGTATGAATTCCTTTACCTCCGAGCTCAAGCGTGCCCGTGAAGACAAGCGTCTTTCGCTTTCGGATATCGCGGATACAACCCTCATTAACATCCGGTTCCTCGAAGAGATTGAACGCGGGAACATTTCCTTCATGCCGAGGACATACGTGCGCGCGTTCGTGCGTGACTATGCAAAGGCCGTCGGCTTAAACCCCGATGATGTGATGCGGATGATGGATGAACCCACGTCAGCCGCGCCGCCAAAGCCGGTACCGAAAAAAGAGGAGCAAGTCTCGCCTCCCGTTCTGGAACCGCCTTCATCGCCGCCGGAATCAAAGGGAGCAGTCCAGCCGCGAACAACGCGCATTGCAACGCTCGTCATTGTCGGTCTTGCCACAACCGTCGCGCTTTGGAATCTCCTCACGCCTTCGGTTGAACAGTCGGTGGAAGAAAAATCCTTTGATGAGGTAATGCAGGAACAGATGCGTGCAGACTCTCTCTCCAGCCTGCAGAACACAGTTCCGCCGGAATCGCTTCCGGATACTCTGGTGTTGGTCGCAGTGGCAAAAGACAGTACATCCATTCGCCTCTCCATTGACAATGCCAAGGCCCAAAGGTACACCCTGGCACCCAAAGGAAGAAGAAGCTGGAAGGCGACGGAGAAGTTCCTCATTACTGTCGGGGACGCGGGAGACGTGGATTTCACTGTCAACCAGGGGAAAATAAATCTTGGGAAGCCCGGAACCGTGGTTAATAATTTTGAAGTCAGCCGAACCACGCTTGAGAAGAAATAGCAACAACGTGTAATGGGAAAAGTAGCTCCGGCTATCAAACGCCGCATTGAAACCCTTCGTCGTGAGTTGCACGAACACGATCACCGGTATTACGTCCTGGCCGATCCGGCGATCAGCGATGAAGAGTATGACCGGTTGATGCGTGAGCTTCAGGGCCTCGAAGAGAAACATCCTGAACTTCGGACCCCTGACTCTCCGACCCAGCGTGTGGGAGGAGAACCAACGCGCGTGTTTCCCACGGTCACCCATGATCCTCCGATGCTCAGTCTGGCAAATTCATACTCCGAAGAGGAGATTCGCGATTTCGACCGCCGCGTCAAAGGAATTCTGAACAATGAAACACCAATCTATGCTGCGGAATTGAAGTTTGATGGAGTTGCCATCGCATTGAAATACCGTGATGGCATCCTTGTACAGGGCGCCACGCGGGGGGACGGATCGCAGGGCGACGATATAACAACGAATCTCAAAACGGTACGCTCGATTCCCCTCCGCTTGCAACATGCAGGACTTGCACCGGCGAGTCTCGAGGTTCGCGGCGAAGCGTACATGGAGCGTGGAGATTTCGAGCGGCTAAACAAACAGCAGGAGAAAAGCGGTGGAAAGATGTTCATCAATCCGAGAAATACTACCGCGGGAACATTGAAACTGCAGAATTCACAGATCGTCGCAACCCGACCCATACGATTTGCCGCCTATGCTCTTCTGCCCGGAACACCCGGTGGATCACACTTGGGAAACATGAGCTTGCTGAAGAAGCTTGGGTTCAACACGGGTGGCGCGCAAAAAGGTTGTACGACAATCGACGAAGTCATCGCCTTCTGGAAATATTGGGAGGAACGGCGCGAAACGTTGCCCTATGATATTGACGGCGTCGTTGTCAAGGTGGATTCTCTTCAGCATCAACAGCGGCTTGGCACAATTGCAAAAAGTCCGCGCTGGGCGATTGCATTCAAGTTCACATCGCGGAAAGCAGAGACGGCCCTCAAGAACATCCTGCTTCAGGTAGGAAGAGTGGGAACGATCACGCCGGTGGCAGATCTTGAGCCGGTATTTGTCGGAGGATCAACCGTCAGCAGAGCAACTCTGCACAACGCAGACTATATCGAAGAGCTTGATTTACGGATCGGCGATACCGTGGTTGTGGAGAAGGGGGGCGATGTGATTCCGAAGATCAGCGCGATCATACCGGAGAAACGTCCGCCGGACGCACGGAAGTTCTTGTTTCCTCGGACATGCCCGGAGTGCGGTTCTGCCATCCATCGACCGGAAGGTGAGGCGAATTATTTCTGCGAGAATACCGAGTGCCCTGCACAAGTTCGCGGTCGTATCCAGCACTTTGCGCATCGCGGCGCAATGGATATTGAAGGTCTCGGCGAGGCCGTTGTTGACCAGCTTGTGAACCTCGGTTTGATCAACACGTACGCCGACCTTTACACTTTGCACAGACACCGCAAAAAGCTTGAAGAGCTTGAGCGCTGGGGAGAAAAAAGCACGGCAAATCTTCTCGATGCAATTGAACAGAGCAAGAAACGTCCTTTCCACCGCGTCCTGTTTGCATTGGGAATCAGGCACGTTGGCGCCGGAGTAGCCCAGACAATCGCAGAGCATCTTTCTTCAATTGAGGCAGTCCAAAAAGCCGGCGAGGAGGAGCTCCGGAATATTTCCGCCATCGGGCCAAGAATTGCGGAGAGCGTTCTTACCTTCTTTGCCAACAACAACAACCGGAAGGCGGTCCGACGACTCAAGGAAGCCGGGGTCGCCATGGCGGCGGCCCGGAAGCCAAAGGGAAAACTGAGCGGGCTGACGTTTGTTCTTACGGGAACACTCCCGAGGTATTCACGTGAAGAAGCGAAGGGTTTGATTGAACAGCACGGGGGCAAAGTCGCAGGCTCGGTGAGCAAGAATGTGAATTATGTACTCGCCGGCGAGGATGCCGGATCGAAACTCACAAAAGCCCGCACGCTCAGTATCCCGGTAATTACCGAACCGGAATTCAACAGGATGATCGCATGAAGATACCCTTCGAGGGCGGGCGCCGGTACGCCGGCATGCTCATGGCGCGGTGGCAATACCGTAAGTCGCGCGATTCTGTTGTTGCATTCAACGCTGCGCTTTCTTCCGCGCATTCGGCCCTGCTCATCATGCCCCTCAGGCGTCGCGAATTTCTCCCGACGGTCACGGTGATTGAGATGCTCAAACGGAAGTTTCGCGATGAGAACATTACGATCATCAGTGACGATCACGGGCGCGAAGTTGTGCGCATGTTGCCGCGCAGTCATTTCTTGCATATCATTGAGCAGGAAATCACTCCGTGGTTTCTCCCCTCGCCGGGATTAGTCCAACGCATACGGGAACGTCACTATGACGTCGCCATTGACCTCAACCTTGATTTCGAGCTCCCCTCGGCCTATATTTGTAAAGCGAGCAACGCACGTATCCGTATCGGCTTTATGAGAAATCGTTCCGATCTCTTTTACAATTTTCAGATCCAGCCGGACCTGAGCAAGGAGCGAAAACATCTGTACGACCGCGTTGCCGCATTCCTCGAGAAGTTCTAAACCGGGGTTCACCGGAGGCCGCCATGAATATCGAAGTAGTAAAACACGCCGCAACCACCACGCTCAGAATCAATGAGAAGAAAATGGATTCCTCCATCTCCCCCGAGCTCAAGGGGGAATTCCTGATTCTCTGCAAACCGAAGGTGGAAACATTGGTCGTTGATCTGGGAAATGTTGAGTTCTGCGATAGCAGTGGTTTGAGCGCCCTGTTGATCGCGGACAGGAAAATGAAGGAACACGGCGGCAGGGTGCGGCTCGTGAACGTGAACAAGAAAGTCGCCTCCATCCTCAAGATCTCCATGCTCGACAGGGTGTTCGAGATCGAGTCTTCCACTGCTCATTCAGACCAGCCATAGAATCCACAGCCCCCACCACGCCGGAGGTTCCCCTTGGGATTTACCTCCCTTGACTATGTCATTGTTTGCCTCTACCTCGTCGGTG
>CAZJYO010000173.1:0-6210 GCA_964550275.1 uncultured Chitinophagales bacterium | reverse complement strand
GGATGGACGGCTGGGAATCGCGGCGCAAAAGAACTCCCGGACACGATTGGTGCATTCTGAAGTTGGGCATGCCGGGAAAAATCAGCGGCGTTGATATCGACACAAACCATTTCCTCGGCAACAATCCGTCGTATGCTTCGGTTGATGCATGTGTTGAAGACGACAAAAGCGAAGGGCAAAAGCTCGCAAGTGCCAGCTGGACGGAAATCCTTCCACGCTCTCCGATCAAACCCGGATCACAGAATCTTTTTGCGGTTGCAAATGCTCAACGCTGGACGCATCTTCGTCTTAATATCTATCCCGATGGCGGTGTCGCCCGGTTCCGTGTGTACGGCGAAGTTATTCCGGATTGGAGTCGCATGAAACCAGGTCAGGTGATAGACCTTGCCGCTGTCGAACATGGCGGCAGTGTCGTTGCCGCGAGTGATATGTTTTTTGGTGCGAAGGAAAACCTCATCATGCCCGGCCGCGCCGCAACCATGGGCGATGGCTGGGAAACGAAACGCCGGAGAGGCCCGGGGTTCGATTGGGCTGTTGTGCGACTCGGAAAACCGGGATCGATTGCCAAAGTGGAAGTCGACACAAATCATTTCAAAGGAAACTATCCTGATTCTTGTTCTCTGGAATGGTGTAACGCGGGAACAACTGCGATCGACGCTCTCAACTGGCCGACGTTTTCCTGGAAGGAACTTCATCCTCAATACAAATTGCAGGCACACACACAGCACATGCTCGATAAGGAACTCCACCGCGTTGAGAACTGCACACACGTCAGGCTGAATATTTTTCCCGATGGCGGTGTAAGCCGCCTCAGAATCTTTGGCACTGTCGCGGGTTGAAGGTGACGCTGGAAGAATTTAATGCGCTTCCCGAAGCAAATGCCCGCGAAGAGTTGATGCGATGTTGTGGCTCGACTGCGTGGGTCTCTGCCATGGTCCGGCAGCGACCGTTCAAGAATATTGGTGAGATGTCCGGCACGGCTGATCGGATTTGGGAAAACCTTTCGGAAAAAGATTGGAAGGAAGCATTCAGCCATCACCCCCGTATTGGAGATGTGAATGGACTGAGAGCCAAGTTTGCATCAACGCGAGCGTGGGCGGAAGGGGAGCAATCCGGAGTTCGGACAACGACAGATGAAGTTCTTCATGCTCTCGCTGTGGGCAACGTCGAATACGAGAAGCGCTTCGGGTACATTTTTATTGTATGTGCCACCGGAAAGAGTGCCGGGGAAATGCTGGATTTCTTGAATGCCCGAATCCATCACACGCCTGACCGCGAAATTCTCATCGCCGCAGGCGAGCAGGCAAAAATAACACATCTGCGATTACAAAAACTTTTGGGAGACCCCGCGTAATGCCGTTGTCACTTCATGAAGGATCCATCCGTGAAATGATCCACCACCTGAAACAGGCCAACGGTGCGTTTAACGCATCGTTTCCCGGGGAAGGGAGTGAACGTCAACCCGTACACACAGTGTATGGCGGAGCACAGATTTTCAAAGCCGATACAGCCCGCAAGCTGGGTGCGACTGCCCTGCAATCGTTGACCGAGTATGCCCCGACATTCGTTGAATTCGCGCGGGCTCTCCAGCTCGTTGACACTACCCGGTTACCCAAAACGAGTGCGCAGGTTTCTGTCTTTGAGAAAAAGCTTGCCAAGAATCCGGACACCTTGCGCAGGTTGCACCCGTCGGCGTGGATTGCGAATGCCATATACCGGCGAGTGATAAAGAAACTTCAGGATGAACCTGTTGAGGATTTCCGGATTGATTTTGAAGACGGCTATGGCAATCGTCCAGATGCAGAGGAAGACGGACATGCGGAATCCACCGCGCGGGAAGTCGCCCGCGGAATGGCTGAAAGAACGTTACCGCCATTCATCGGCATCCGGTTGAAGCCCTTTACAGAAGAATTAAAACACCGCAGTATTCGCACGCTGGATATGTTTCTTACAACGCTGGCGCAGTCAACCGGCGGACGCCTGCCTTCGAATTTTGTTGTCACACTGCCAAAGGTTGTTCAGCCCGAACAGGTTCATGCGCTCGTCGAGCTCTTTGACGCGATCGAACGACAAACCGGTATCGCGTCCGGTTCACTCAAGATGGAGTTGATGGTTGAAACGCCGCAATCCATCATCAACAGCAAAGGCGCGTTTGCTCTACCCGGACTTGTTGCCGCGGCGCGGGGTCGCTGTGTTGCGGCGCATTTCGGCGTCTATGATTACACGGCCTCCTGCGGCATTACCGCGGAGTATCAAACGATGGTTCATCCTGCGTGCGATTTTGCGCGCCACGTGATGAAGGTTTCTCTCGCGGGAACCGGAGTGTGGATTTCGGATGGCGCGACAAACGTGATGCCTGTCGGCCACCACCGCGCGATCAAGGGTGGAAAGTCATTGACCGCCAGCCAGAAAAGAGAAAACCGCGAGGTTGTTCACCGCGCGTGGAAACTCGGCTTCGATCATATTAATCACTCTCTTATGAATGGCTTCTATCAGGGATGGGACCTTCATCCCGCCCAGCTTCCGATCCGCTATGCGGCTGTGTACCGGTTCTTCCTGCAAGGATTGGATTCCGCATCATTGCGTCTCAAGACCTTTGTCGAGAAAGCGGCCCAGGCAACATTGATTGGCGATGTTTTTGACGACGCCGCGACAGGACAGGGTTTGTTGAATTTCTTTTTACGCGGCATGAGCTGTAAGGCCATCACCGAGCAGGAAGCGACATTGACGGGACTCTCAATGGATGAACTCCGTTCGCGTTCGTTTGTGAAGATTCTGAATGCGCGCAGGAACTCATGAGTTGTTGATATGTCGCTCCTACGGAGCTGTGCCACGTGTTTCGGTTAATGGCTACATACATTTCGTCCCTAACGGGACTGGTTCGTCCGACGTCGATGTTTGCAAGGCTATTTGCCAGAGTATATGCAGGAGCGGCATTGTCCCGATGGGCCACTTCACCCAAATATTTGATTTCTACTTGCCCCGTAGGGGCAACATGTTTGTAGCTCAGTATCAGGAAGAATTTCAAAAACCCCGTCAGGGGTGACATCAACGGGAGTGAACCCGGGGAGACCCGCATCAGGTGTAAGCCGGGTTGAATGTCGCTCCTACGGAGCTGTGCCACGTGTTTTGGTTAATGGCTACAGACATTTCGTCCCTAACGGGACTGTCAGGGCCTTGAATTTGATGTGCGCAGATTGGTACAAGCCGGAGCATTGTGCCGACGCGAAATCGTCCCCGAGTGTGAATGCCCCGTAGGGGCAATATGTTTGTAGTTCAAGCGGCCGAAATGGATTCAATAACCCCGTCAGGGGTGACATCAACCCAGATGTGGTGAGAGATTGAAATTCAATCTCACAAGATTGGTATGAAGCCGATATCTATGTAGACATGACATCATCCGTGAGTTTGCCTGCCCCGTAGGGGCAATATGTTTGTAGCTCGAATATTAAGAATGGTTTCAAAACCCCGTTAGGGGCGACATCAGTTTGGAGCTTCTGTGGAATTGTGCTAGGCGTTTCAGTTGACTACGAGACACCATGCTCACACGCAATCCCGAGTCCAACTGCCCCGTAGGGGCAATAGGTTGTAGCCAAAGTACCAGGAAGGATTTCAAAACCCCTTCATGTCTGACGTCAACTACACAGATGGGTAAGAGATGAACTTCAATCTCACAAGATTGGGACGAAGTCGGTATTTGTGTAGATGCAACACCATCTCAAGTTTGCCTGCCCCGTAGGGGCAATATACTTGTAGCTTGAATATTAAGAATGGTTTCAAAACCCCGTTAGGGGCGACATCAGTTTGGAGCTTCTGTGGAATTGTGCTAGGCGTTTCAGTTGACTACGAGACACCATGCTCACACGCAATCCCGAGTCCAACTGCCCCGTAGGGGCAATATGTTTGTAGTTCAAGCGGCCGAAATGGATTCAATAACCCCGTCAGGGGTGACATCAATTTGGAGTAAATCATGGCCAGTCCGATAACAACCCACATTCTTGATACGTCGCTCGGGAAACCGGCTTCAGGCATCCGGATCACGCTTGAATCTTATGTAACGGGGGGCGCGTGGAAAGAGCTTTCATCGGGAGTGACAGACGCGGACGGCAGGGTTCGGGATCTTCTGGGTGACAAATCATTGCCCGGTGCAGGCAGGTATCGGATGACATTTGAAACCGGTGCTTATTTTCGTTCCCAAGGCACGGAGTCTTTTTATCCCTTTGTCGTCGTAACCTTTGAAATAAGAGATGCCGGGGCGCATTATCATGTTCCGCTCCTTATCAGTCCGTTTGGTTATTCGACATACAGGGGGAGTTAGGGAAAACCCCTTTTTCGTTTTGAAGATGGCTAAAGCCTTCCACACTTTATTCTTTTTACCACGAGCTAAAGCTCGTGGCTATATTGGGTGACCGTCCGCAACAGATTGCCACGACCTTTAGGTCGTGGAGAAGAAGAAGAGAGAGACAGGGCTTTAGCCCGAGACATTCAACCGTTCCCCCTTTTTGCTACCCAACATATAGAGGAAGTTGAGCTAGGGGGGTGAGGATGGCTAAAGCCTGACGTGATTTATTATTGGTACCACGAGCTAAAGCTCGTGGCTCATATTGTTTGACCTTCTGAATCTTGGACACAATTGATGTAGGTTAATACGAGAACCTTGAAAATTGCGATGATCCAAGTTCGTTGCCATCAACACGGCATTATCGAAAAGCTTTGATACGAAGATTGCCACGACCTTTTAGGTCGTGGAGGGATAAGAAAAGAGGCGGTGGCTTTAGCCCACCACTTTGAAACTCAGAGACCAATGAGCCGCAGACATTGGATTGATGGTTATGCCATACGTTAGAGTATGGGTTCATCTCATATGGTCAACAAAAGACCGGGCACCGATGCTTGTTACGCCGCTACGCGAGGAACTCTTTTTACACATCAGAGAGAACGCAAAGAAAAAAGACATATACCTTGATACTATTAATGGCGTAGCTGACCATGTTCATTGTCTCGTCTCATTGAAATCGGATCAAACGACAGCCAAGGTCACGCAACTGATCAAAGGCGAATCATCTCATTGGGTGAATGAAGAGAATCCGGGCCGAGCGAAATTTGAATGGCAGGATGAGTATATTGCCTTGTCCGTTAGCGAATCGAACGTTGTTACCGTGAGAGACTATATTCGAAATCAAGAAGAGCATCATCGTAAGCGGACATTCGCCGAAGAATACAATGAGTTCATGAAGACGTATGGGCTTCCCGTATTGAAGGAGGGCTAAAGCCCCGGGAGGTTTTTGACTATTGCCCCACGAGCTAAAGCTCGTGGCAATTGCGTGACAAATTATTTCCAAGAGCAATGGAAAAAGACAACGCGTTTTCCCGATTGCCACGACCTTCAGGTCGTGGAGAAGAAGAAGAAGAGAGAGACAGGGCTTTAGCCCAGAGTCCATCGAGCACAACAAAAGAATCCGAAGAGGTTAAAAAATGGCAGAAACATCAACGCTTGCAGGCGTAGTTTCGGTTTCGCCCGGTTGCGATTTCTAAATGTTTGGCTAAATTTCAATAGCAAGTTCACAACGTGAAACCAGATTGCCATGACCTTTAGGTCGTGGGAGAGAAAGAAGCAGAGGCACGAAGGGCTTTAGCCCAGAGTCCATCGAGCAAAACAAAAGAATCCGAAGAGGTTAAAAAATGGCAGAAACATCAACGTTTCCAGGCGTAGTTTCGGTTCGCCCGGTTGTGATTTCTAAATGTTTGGCTAAATTTCAATAGCAAGTTCACAACGTGAAACCAGATTGCCATGACCTTTAGGTCGTGGAATGAAAAGAAAACGAGATAGGGCTTTAGCCCACACAAGAAAGCGACTGTGAGGTTAACCATGGCACAAACATCCGCATTGCTTCCCGGCGTCGTCCCTGAAAACGGAACCGTCCGCCTTTCAAACTTTGTCGCAGGCAAATGGGTTGAGTCGAAGGTAAAAGAATCCCTTCCGGTGACGAACCCTTCCATCGGCAAGGAGATCGGCCGCGTTCCGCTTTCGAGTGCACAAGATGTTGATGCTGCAGTCAAAGCGGCCGCAGAGGCGTTTCCGAAATGGTCGGCATTGCCTATCAAGGAACGCGTGCAAGTGTTCTTCCGATACAAGACACTGATGGAACAACACATGCAGGAACTCGTCGCGCTTGTGCACGAAGAAAATGGCAAGATCATGGGCGAAGC